>CAYWIR010000007.1:0-17042 GCA_964458375.1 uncultured Neptunicoccus sp. | reverse complement strand
GTGGGGCGGCCATCAGATAGGGTGGACCATTCTTGGGCCGAATAGACGGCAAAAGGCGAAAGGTCGGCGCTGGCGGTTTTCCAAAACGTAGTCATGGGCCGATTAGTGCCTTAACCGCGCGGGGGAGACAAGGTTAGCTGTCAGTCGGAGCGATTAGCGCCTTGATAATGGTATAGGCGTTGTCATCTGCCCATTCTGCATCGCCGCGCAGACGGGCGATTTCGCGCCCTTGGGGATCTAGGATGATTGTCGCAGGCAGCCCGAAAACGGACATTTTGCGTGCGAGGTCCTGTTTTGGATCAAGCAAAATGGGCAGGTCGGTGATCTGTGCCTTTTTAAAGAAGGCTTTGATCGCGGGGAGGGGGTTGTGGCCTGTGGCGATGGTGATGACTTCGAACCTGTCCCCGCCGAGTTCAGATTGCAGTTTGTTCAGAGAGGGCATTTCGTGGCGGCAGGGCGCGCACCATGTGGCCCAGAAGTTCACCAAAACATATTTGCCTTTGTAATCGGCAAAGGATTTTGTGTTTTGTGCTTCGTCGGTGAAGGGGGTGGTGACAGCGGATGCGGGTTGTGAGCTGAAGATCAATTTCTTCATGTCCCCTTCGCGCAGGGCGCTGAGTGCAGACGTGTCGATGCTTGGGCCAGATTGCTGGTTTGCACCCAGTTGAAAGGTTGCGTATACGGCGATTAAGACGGCAATGATGGCACCACCAAAAAGTGCGGGGCGGGGCAAGGTCATTGTGTCGTCTCCTTTTTATTTCTGTGCGCAACCCGAAGGTCAGCCAATGTCGGACAAAAAATCATCCTCGAATGCCATGTGGGGCGGGCGGTTTGCCAGCGGTCCCGATGCCATCATGGAAGCAATTAACGCCTCTATCAGTTTTGACAAGCGGATGGCACGACAAGATATCGAAGGATCGCGCGCGCACGCTGCAATGCTCGCGAAGCAAGGCA
Organism: uncultured Neptunicoccus sp.; assembly: GCA_964458375.1. GTDB lineage: Bacteria > Pseudomonadota > Alphaproteobacteria > Rhodobacterales > Rhodobacteraceae > Amylibacter. Next base: position 16,088 of record CAYWIR010000007.1, on the reverse strand, counting down.
TTATTACCGATAGCGATGCGGAGGCCATTCGGGAAGGCCTTCTCACGGTGTTGTCAGAAATTGAAGCAGGAACGTTTCAGTATTCTGCCGCTTTGGAAGACATTCACATGAATGTGGAAGCGCGGTTGAAAGAGATAATCGGTGAACCTGCGGGGCGTTTACACACAGGACGGTCGCGCAACGATCAGGTGGCGACGGATTTCAAACTGTGGGTGCGGGACCAATTTGATGCGGCGATTTCAGGTTTGGATGCGTTGATCGCGGCATTGCTGGATCAGGCAGACGCGGGTGCGGACATGGTGATGCCAGGCTTCACGCATTTGCAGGTGGCCCAGCCCGTGACATGGGGTCATCACATGATGGCCTATGTGGAAATGTTTGCGCGGGATAAATCGCGGATGATGGATGCGCGGGTGCGGATGAATGAATCCCCGCTCGGTGCGGCGGCGCTTGCGGGCACGTCCTTTCCGATTGATCGGCATATGACGGCGGAAGCGCTGGGCTTTGATCGGCCAACTGCCAATTCGCTCGACGGTGTGGCGGATCGGGACTTCGCGCTGGAGTTTCTGTCGTGTTCGTCGATTTGTGCGACACACCTAAGCCGTTTTGCCGAAGAACTGGTGATTTGGTCATCGGCGCAGTTCCGATTTGTGGTGCTGTCTGATCGGTTTTCGACAGGGTCGAGTATTATGCCGCAAAAGAAGAACCCTGATGCGGCGGAATTGATCCGTGCCAAGGTTGGGCGGATCAATGGAGCGTTGGTTGGGTTGCTGACCGTGATGAAGGGCTTGCCGCTGACCTATTCCAAAGACATGCAGGAAGACAAAGAGCAGGTTTTTGATGCGTCTGACAGTTTGATGTTGGCGCTGGCGGCCATGGCGGGAATGGTTGCGGATATGCGGCCCAATGCCGAAAGTTTGGAAGTGGCGGCAGCGTCTGGATTTTCTACGGCGACGGATTTGGCCGATTGGCTGGTGCGTGCGCTGGGCATGCCGTTTCGCGATGCGCACCACGTAACGGGTGCGTTGGTGAAGATGGCCGAGGATCGCGGGTGTGATTTGCCTGATCTGTCACTGGCGGACATGCAAAGCGTTCATAAGGACATTACGGATGATGTGTTTGGCGTGCTGGGGGTTCAAAACTCGGTTGCCAGTCGCGTAAGCTATGGTGGGACAGCGCCGAGCAATGTGCGTGCGCAGATCAAACGCTGGCGGGAGGCTTTGGCATGATACGGATCGTGGTGGTGATGAGCCTTTTTGCTATGGGCCTCTCTGCGTGCGGCATCAAAGATGATCCGCTGCCGATTGGGCAATCGAGCGAAGATTAATTCCATCGCTTAGAGGTGGGATTGGGCTTTCTTGTATTTGTGCTACATCTTTTACGCAGGATAGCGTGATTGGATCACGCCAGCGCACAGAAAAGGTATGTCATGTCGGGTTTGCGGATCGTTTATTTGGTGTTGGTTGTTGCAGGAATTGTGATGCCGTTTCGGTATTTCATTCCGTGGTTTCAAGACAACGGGTTCGATATTGGCGGGCTGGTTGATGCTTGGCATGTGAGCAATGCCACATCGGGTTTGGTTTGGGATCTGACGGTTGCAGCGGCCGCGCTGGTGATTTGGATGTGTGCAGAGGTGTATCAGCGCAAGGATTACTGGGTTTTATTGCTGTGCATTCCAGCGACGTTTTGCATTGGGGTGAGCTGCGGGTTGCCGCTCTATCTGTTCCTGCGTTCGCGGCCTGTTGTTTAAGGGCAATCGCTTTTTGGAAACCGCTGTAGCACGCTGACGCGCATGGGGCCTGTGGCGCGGCTATTTTTGAACAGAAGAAGGGTGGTTTGCGGTCGGGAATCGCTTTATGCGGGTCACAACAGTTTGAGGGTTTGATCATGGATCATTTTTTGTATCGGGATGGGGTTTTGTGTGCGGAAGATGTTCCGTTAACTGAAATCGCCGCCCGTGTTGGGACACCGTTTTATGTGTATTCCACCGCAACGTTGCAGCGGCACTTTACCGTGTTTGATGAGGCGCTGGCGGGGATGCCGCATTTGGTGTGTTACGCCATGAAGGCCAATTCGAATTTGGCTGTGCTGAAGCTGTTGGCGGATATGGGCGCTGGCATGGATGTGGTGTCCGTTGGAGAATACATGCGCGCGCGGGCCGTGGGTGTGCCCGGGGATCGGATCGTGTTTTCGGGTGTCGGCAAGACGCGGGCCGAGATGGAACATGTTTTGGCGGGGGGCATTCGTCAGTTCAATGTGGAGAGCGAGCCTGAGTTGCATTTGCTGTCCAAGGTGGCAAGCGAGATGGGTGTCGAGGTGCCGATCACGGTGCGGGTGAACCCTGATGTGGATGCCAAGACCCACCCTAAGATTGCGACGGGGATGTCGGACAATAAGTTTGGGATTCCGATCAGCCGTGCGCGAGATGTGTATGCGTTGGCGGCGTCTTTGCCTGGGATCAAAGTGGTTGGCATTGATGTTCATATTGGCAGCCAGCTGGTGGATTTGGAGCCTTATCGCGCGGCGTTCCTAAAGGTTGCGGAATTGACAGAGGTTCTGCGATCCGATGGCCATGAGATTATTCGGCTCGATCTGGGGGGCGGTTTGGGCATTCCTTATGAGCGGAGCAATGCCGATCCGCCGTTGCCGTCTGATTATGGCGAAATTGTCCGTGAAACGGTTGGGCATTTGGGCTGTGAGATTGAGATTGAGCCGGGCCGTTTGATTGCAGGCAATGCGGGGTTGATGGTGTCGAGCGTGATCTACAACAAATCGGGCGATGGTCGTGATTTTCTGATTGTGGATGCGGCGATGAATGACCTGATCCGCCCTGCTATGTATGACGCGCATCATGATATTGTGCCTGTGATCGAGCCTGCGGTTGGCACGGCTGTTGCGCCGATTGATATCGTTGGACCCGTGTGTGAAAGCGGTGATACGTTTACAAAACAGCGGGCCATGCCCCCTGTTGCAGATGGTGAAATGATCGCCTTTCGTTCGGCAGGGGCCTATGGGGCGGTGATGTCATCAGAGTACAATTCACGGCCCATGATCCCCGAAGTTTTGGTGGATGGGGATCAATTTGCTGTCATCAGACCGCGCCCAACATTTGACGAAATGTTAAATCGGGATAAGCTACCAGAGTGGATGCAGGACTAAACCTGCGTCCTGTAGCCGCCACGAGGCCGAATGGCTGATTTCGAACAAGACACTGGAAGACTGACCCGTCAGGCGATGCGGTCGCTGAAATGGCGGCTGCGGCTGACCCGTGCGTCAGTCTTGGTGGAACGGGTGGCGCGATCTTTCTGGCCGCTGATCGCTTGGGTTTTGGCCTTATTCGCGATGTTTCGTTTGGGGTTGTTGCTGAACGCGCAGCAATCGGTAGCGATTGCCGTTGTCATTGCAGGTGGTGTTGGGTTTCTGTGGCTGTTTGCCAAGGGTTTACGCACGTTTGAATGGCCAAGTACTGCGCAAGCAAAGGCGCGGTTGGATGCGACATTGCCAGGGCGACCGTTGCAGGCGCTGGAAGATGGGTTGTCGATTGGGGCCAATGATGCAGGTGCGCGATACTTGTGGGCGCGGCATCTAGAGAAGATGGCAGCAGTGGCCCGAGGGTCGAGTGCGGCTAAACCGCATGTGCGGTTGGCGAAGCGGGACCCTTGGGCGTTTCGTTTGATCGCGGTTTTGATGTTTGCGGGGGCGATCTTGTTCGGGCGGTCCGATCCCGTGCAGTCCTTGGTGGAGAGTTTGCAAGCGGATGCGCCAATGGTCGCAACAGGGCCAAGTTGGGAAGGGTGGGCCGAACCGCCAGCCTATACTGGTAAGCCTGCGGTGTATTTGAACGATGTGACGGATGGAACGGTTTTGACCCTGCCTGAGGGCACGCGGATTACGATGCGTGTCTATGGCAGCACTGAGGGCACGGCGTTTTTGGAATCGGTTTCGCAGGGTGATCCAACGGTCCTGAACGCGGATGAGGGTGGATTTGCCGAAGCGACGTTTGAAGTGGCCCGAACAGGCGAGATTTCTTTGACGCCGCCGCAAGGTTCGGATGCACAATTTGCCATAACGATGATCGAAGACACGGACCCGCAGGTTGCCCTAACAGGGGATATTACGCGCACCATTCAAGGCGCGTTGCAAATGCCGTTTGAGGCGCGGGATGATTACGGCGTGGTCGGAGGAACGGTTGTGATCACGCTTGCGCTTGATTCCGTGGATCGGCGTCATGGATTGGAGTTGGACCCAGAGCCACGCGATACGGTGGAATTGGATTTACCGCTGCCGTTTACGCGCAAAACCACGTCTTTCGAAGACACGATGATCGAAGATTTGGCAGAGCATCCTTGGGCTGGTCTGCCTGTGACCATTACAATGATTGTGCGCGATGAAATGGGTCAAACGGGTGAGGTTGTGCCTGAGGTTGGACCGATGCCGGGCAAGCGGTTCTTTGACACGTTAGCGGCGGCCGTGGCCGAGCAACGGCGCGATCTGTTGTGGAACCGTGCCAATGCCGAACGGATCACGATGATCCTGAAGGCCGTGACAACGGACCCAGAAACCGCGTTTGAGCGGCGCGGTGAGAAACCGTATTTGATGATCCGCACGGCCATTCGGCGCATGGAATACAATTCCAAAGCACCTTTGAGCGATGAGATTCGGGATGAGGTTGCAGAGCTGTTGTGGAAGGCGGCGTTGCTGATCGAAGATGGTGATTTGGCCGATGCGCGGGAGCGGTTGAAGCGCGCGCAAGAACGGCTCTCTGAGGCGATGAAAAATGGGGCCACGCAGCAAGAAATCGAAGAACTGATGAACGAGCTGCGCCAAGCCACACGGGAATACATGCGCCAATTGGCCGAAGAGCAGCGCAACAATCCTGATCGTCAGCAAGCGCAGAACGGCGAAACGCAAGAAATGTCGCAAGATCAGTTGCAACAAATGATGGACCGCATTCAAGAGCTGATGGAGCAGGGCCGCATGGCAGAAGCCCAAGAGCTGATGGAACAGTTGCAGCAAATGATGGAGAACATGCGCGTTACCGAAGGGCAAAGCGGGGAAGGTGGCGAAAATCAACAGGCCATGGAAGGGCTGAGCGATACACTGCGAGAACAGCAGGATTTGGCAGATGACACATATCGCGAATTGCAGGATCAGTATCAGCAGAACCAGCAGCAGCGGCAACAGCAAGGTCAACAACAAGGCCAGCAGCAGGGGCAGCAGCAAGGGAACCAACAGGGCCAGCAGCAAGGCGAAGGCAATCAGCAAGGTCAGCAGCAGGGGCAAAACCAGCAGCAAGGCCAGCAACAGGGCGAAGGTGAGGGCCAAGGCCAAGCACAGAACCAACAAGGGCAAGGCCAGAACGGAACGCGGCAGAATGGTCAAAACGGACAGGGTATGACGCCCGGCCAGTTGGCCGATCGCCAGCGCGCGTTGCGCGAAATGCTGGAGCGCCAGCAGAGCGAGTTTGGTCAGAACGGCGTTGATGGGGGTGAAGAGTTCGCAGACAGCTTAGGCGAAGCACAGCGGCAGATGGAAGAAGCCGAGCGCAATCTAGAACAGGGCAATTCAAGTGATGCGCTCGACAATCAAGCGGATGCGATGGATGCGCTGCGAGAAGGTATGCGCCAATTGGGCGAAGCACAGCGGCAAGCGAATTCCCAACAGCAGGGGCAGCAAGGCACCACCCCCAGCCAACGCCGTGGCGAGCAGCGCGATCCATTGGGGCGGCCTTTGTCTCAAGGTGGAACTCTTGAAACCAACGAACAGTTGGTCCCAACCGAAGAGCAATATCGTCGGTCCCGCGAGGTGATGGATGAAATTCGCCGTCGTTCCGGTGATCGAGCGCGGCCTTCGATTGAATTGGATTATTTAAAGCGGCTCTTGGATCGGTTTTAACCGCAAGGATCGGGTCGTCGGATGTGCACTGTGTGTCCTAATTTGCTTGGGAAGAAACCAAGCAAGGATGAGCCGATGAGCTTTCAAATACATGCGTTGCCTGCGGGCGATTACCAAAAGTACTTTGCGATGGATGCTGCGGACCTTGCAGCGCACAATGCGCAAATTCATGTGGTTTCAGCCAAGCCCGATGCACCCTGTCGTGTTCGCTTGGAAGACGCAGAGATTGGTGAGCGAGTTGTGTTGGTAAACTACGAACATCAACCCGCAGACAGCCCTTATCGGTCCGCCCATGCGATTTTTGTGGCAGAAGGTGCCGAGCAAGCAATGCTTGATATTGGAATGGTACCAGATTCGTTGACCTGTCGCACATTGTCTGTGCGCGGGTTTGATCGAGCCGATTGCATTCAGGATGCGCATATTGTGGACGGCGCAGATTTAGCGGCGCGGTTGAGCGAAATATTCACGGATCACACCATAGAATACGTACATGTGCATTACGCACAGCGGGGGTGTTTCGCCGCAAAGGCGACCCGAGCCTAGGCTCGGGTTAGCCGAGGAAGCCTTCGATCATGGCACGCAAGGAATCGATTGCGGATGCGTAAGGATCAAGCACAACAGCAGCGGCTGGCAATGCCGCAACGAGTTGTGGGCGCAGCACATAAAGCGCGATCAAAACGGCGATTATGAGCAGGGTCCATATGAACGCACGGCGGAAGCCGCCTTTGTTGGCTTTTGCCAAGGCTTCTTCGTGAGCTTCCATCATTTCGCGGTCGCGGCGGCGCGGCTCTTCGTCAGAGCGCAATGATGCGTCGAGCTCTTCCACGTCGGGAAGCATCGCTTTGCGGTCCGCTTTGGGGCGACGGGACGGATCGGCTTTGCGATCTGTCTTGGCAACGCGATCTGTTGTGTCGTCTTCAAGGTCTGGGAGATCGATCGCATCGTCGAGTGTTGAACCGATATCGTTTGGTGCGTCTTCTACAGCATTCGCGATTGCAGCGCTTAGGTCATCCGCTGGCACATCTGGCGTGTCGGTCTTTTGCGGGGTGGCATCAAAGCCCGGCAGAGAGCGGGCGCGGGTGCGTTTGCCCGAACTGCGCGGACGGGTGAGGCCCACGGCGGCGGCGGCAGTTCCTGCCACAGCAACGGCAGCCAGAGCGCCTGTGTTGTCTGTGTCTTTTTCGGGTTCTGCATCTGTGTCGGGGGTATCTGTATCAGAGGCTGATGCTGCCAGTTCTGCGGCAAGGTCGTCGTCCTCTGCTGTCTCTGGGATTGCGTCCTCACTGAGCGTGTCTTCGCTGGCTTCCCCGTCTGCACGGTAGGCGTGGCGGGGGCGATCTTCGTCAAAGTCATCTTCGAAATTGTCATCGAGGTCTCCGACAGCATCATCTGTCGTGGCCCCATCAATGGCCGCGCGCAGGGCGTCAGTGCTGATATCGTCTGCGACGTCATCACCATCGGTTTGCCCTTCAACCGTATCTAGGTTTTCTACGGCGGCATCTGAGCTGTCATCGGATTCGATAGGATCGTCGATGGGCAGAACGGGCGTATACTCCGATGTCTCGTTTGGCTCGGCTTCTGCTGTGCCGATGTCGTCTAGCTGGCTGCGAATGGCGTCTAGATCGGCGAGCGGATCGAAATCGGCGCTTGGGTCGGTGACTTCAACGGCGGATTCTTCGTCCTGTTCGGGGGCTGGGCTGTCGTCTTCAGGCTCTTCAGTGTGGGCATCAAGGAAGGCGGTGAGATCGTCGATTTCGACGTCTGGTGTTTCGTCTTCAATGTCTTGAGCAGCCGTTTGAGCGGCGTCAGAGACTTCTTCTGCGACTGATTCCACGGCTTGTTCAACGGTTTCTTCAATATCGTCGGTAAGATCATCATCAAGCGCGGCGGCTGTGGCGTCGTCAAGTTTGTCTCTTACAGATGAGAAAGCGGCTTCGGAGCGGAGCACGTCGAGAACGTCTTCATCCACTGGAGGGATGGGAATGTTTGGCGCGGCGGTTTCTTCGTCTGAATCGTCATCATCCGACAGAAGGTCGGTGGTTTCATCGTCTTCAAAATCTTGATCTGTGTCAGGAGTGCCGTCAACTTGGCCCGCACCACGGCTGGAATAGAAGTTTGCTTCGGATTTCCCGTCGAGATCGTCAAACACACCTGCATCCGCTTCCGCATCGGACATGTCTTCGTCGGCTGCATTGGGCAGCATTTCGATGTAGTCTTGAAACCAGACGTTTCCGCAATTCGCGCACTGGACCTCGCGGCCCGCTTCGGGGATTGCACTTTCATCGACTTCGTACTGCGCGACACATCTTGGGCATACTATCCGCATGGCACCCTCGCTGGTTATTTTATTCGTTGAAATACTGCCAACGAATCATTGTTTTTTATAGTTTTAGCGGCGGAATCCAACGTTTGGAAGCGCCTGTTAAGTTTTGTAAAGATTGCATGTTTGAGTCTGATGCGCGAAAAGATGGAAAACGAGGCATCAGGCAAGAAGCGGAGCAGACCTTGATTGAGCTGAAAAACGCAGGATTCACCTATGGTGGACGCGACATTCTGAGCGAAATGACCCTGCGTTTGCAGCCTGGATCGTTTCATTTTCTGACTGGGCCGTCTGGGTCTGGGAAAACCACGCTGTTGAACCTGTGTTATCAGGCGTTGATGCCAACATCGGGGATGGTGCAGATTTTTGAACAGGATGTGCGGGCCATGTCGCGCGATGATATCGCCAAAGTGCGTCGGCGCATTGGCGTGGTGCACCAGAACTGTCAGTTCTTGGATCATCTGAGCGTTCGGGAAAATTTGGCGCTACCACTGATGGTGTCTGGGCGAGAAGCGGACATTCACCCAGGTAATTTGGATGATTTGTTGGGTTGGGTTGGGTTGACCGAACGTGGCAACGCCTTGCCCCCTGAATTGTCGGGCGGTGAACGGCAGAGAGCAGCCTTGGCTCGTGCGATCATCATGTCCCCTGATTTGATCCTTGCGGATGAGCCGACAGGAAACGTGGACTGGGAAATGGCGCAGCGGTTGATGGCGCTGTTGGTGGAGTTGAACAAGATGGGGAAGACGATCTTGATTGCGACCCATGATTTGAACCTGATCCGTACGGTGAAGTCCGAGGTGTCTGCCCGTGTTCTGCGCATCAGCAATACGAAGCTGCAATTGGCAGGGGCGGATTTGTGATGGATAGGATCAGAGCCTTTTTGGATATTTTCAGTGGCGAAAGCAACGCGGACCGTGTGGTGCCGCCCAGCGGGTTTACGGCGCGGCTGACCACGTTTACCGCTGCGGCCATGGCGTTTCTAACGGTGTTTGCGTTGGCCTTGTCCTTGGCGACGGGCCGTTTGGCGGCGCGTTGGGATGCGGAACTGGCCCGCACATCGACCATTCGAATTTCTGCTCCAGAAGGCCAAATGGCCGCGCAATCCGAGGCGGTCTTAGAAGTGTTGCGCACGACACCCGGCATTGCGAGTGCGCGCGTGATGTCGGATGCAGAGCAGCGCAAGCTGCTGGAGCCGTGGTTCGGGCCTGATTTGCCATTGGATACGCTGCCTGTGCCGCGCTTGATCGAAGTTCTGGAAGAAGGGCGCGGGCCTGATGCGGCGGGATTGAAGCTGCGGCTGGCGGCAGAGGCGCCCGGTGCGGTGCTGGATGATCACACGCGCTGGCGGCGACCTTTGGTCAATGCTGCCAGTCGATTGCGGATATTGGGGGCTGTGTCGATCCTGCTGATCGCAGGGTCCACGGCCGCGATGATAACGCTGGCCGCGCAATCAGCGCTGTCTGCAAATGGGCAAGTGATTGGTGTGTTGCGCCTGATCGGAGCGAGGGATGTGTATATTGCACGGGCCTTTGTGCGGCGGTTTACATTGCGGGCCTTGTTGGGGGCCTGTGTTGGAACCGTGTTGGCGATGATTGCCACTTTGTTCATGCCCGCCGCCGCCGAAGAAGGCGCGTTTTTGACGGGGCTTGGATTTAGGGGGTGGCACTGGATATTGCCACTTTTGATCCCGCCGTTGGCCGCTTTTGTAGCGTTTTGGGCAACCCGCTGGGCTGCGTTTCGGACATTGTCGAGGTTAAGCTGATGTATGCAATTCAATGGCTGCGAAGCCTTCTTTTCATTGGGCAAATGTATCTGATGATGTTCGTTTTGGCGCTGTATTATATTCCGCGCACTTTGCTGAACAATGACTATGCGTTTCACGGAGTGCACGCATATTGCAATTGGGTGCGATGGACGGCGTCTTGGATGGTGGGGCTAAAATCTGAAATCCGTGGTGAGGTGCCTACAGATGAAGTGTTGATCGCGTCAAAGCATCAGAGCTTTTTCGATATCATCATGATCGTGTCTGCGGTGCCGCGGCCCAAGTTCATTATGAAAGCGATATTGAAGTATGCGCCGATTTTGGGGTGGTTCGGTCTGAAGATCGGTTGTGTTCCCGTAGAGCGTGGAAAGCGTGGGGCGGCGATCAAGAAGATGGTGGAAGATGTGCAGGCGGGCAAAGCGTTGCCGGGCCAGTTGATTATCTTTCCTCAGGGTACCCGCGTGGCGGCAGGAGCGCATCTGCCTTATAAGGTGGGCGCAGCGGTGTTGCAGAAAGAAACGGGCCAGCCTGTGGTGCCAACGGCGACCAATGTGGGTGTTTTTTGGCCCCGTCACGGAATTTACCGTAAGCCTGGGCTGGCTGTGCTGGAGTTTTTGCCAGTGATTTATCCTAAAGATGTGGTCGATTTGGACACAGCCGATTTCACTGCGAAGTTGGAGGCGGTCATTGAACCTGAATCAAACCGTTTGATGGAAGAGGCGGGTTTCAAACTATAAACCTCCATTTTCAACGGTCTAATTTGGAATGCGTAGTTTATGCAACACGTTGCGTTCATTCTGTTTTTACACTTTTTAGTTGTAGGTCCTGAGCGAAACTTGAGTTAGCTTCTCCCGTTAAAAGGGCGAGAAAATACGCCCAAGTTCGTTGAGGTAGCGACAACGTGAGTAGGGTAACGGCGGTTCGGCCACATTTGCACAGTATAATGCAGCAACTCGCGCGGCAGCGTAGCGAGCCAGATCTCCCTTTGCCGAGACTTCGATTGGACGAGAGATATGCCGTTTCTGGGCCTTTCAAACCCATCCAAAAGCAGCCCATGAAAAATGAATGCGCGGTTCTGAATGGGCCTGTTGTTCAGAAAAAAGCAGATAGACCTGATTGTTTGCCGTTTGGGGAGCCGCCGATGGGGTGGATGCCAAAGAAAGACGTCAGACGTGTTTTGACAGCATTGCACGAGGAGGGCCTGCAAAAAGCAGCGGGTGCGCCACATGCCTACGTTTAATGTTACAGGGTGGATTTGGAGCTCGACGGGCTCGCCGACGACGCTGTTGCCTGTTACGATTACGGATGATGACGCGAATTTGTCGCCGTATTTCACCGATGACTTCACCGAGAACCTGACGATTGGTGGAACGACCTATAACAACCCGCAAGCTGGAACGTTTGAACTTACGTTCACGGATTCTGGGGGCACGAGCCACACTGAAGATTTTTTGCTGTTCTACACGGGGTCTAACTTTATCTTTGTCCCCTTGCCGGGGTCTGAATTTGATTCGGGGTCAATTGTTACTTCACTCGGGGGGTGGCAGGACTGGACCACAGGTCCTTTGTGGTCTGACGTTGTGTGTTTCACATCGGGAACCAGCATTTTGACGCCCACTGGGCCCAAGTTGATAGACAGTTTGGCGGTTGGTGATTTGGTTCTGACAAAGGATAACGGTATTCAGGCGATCCGTTGGATTGGCAAAAAGTACTTGTCCCGTAGCGAATTGCAGGCGGCACCGCATCTGCGGCCTGTGACAATCAAAAAGGATGCTTACGGCGCTGGGGTGCCCAATCGAGATGTGTCGTTCTCTCCGCAACATCGAATTCTGTATTCCGATCCTGCGGCGTCCCTTGCCTTTGGCAGCCGAGACGTGTTGGTTCCTGCGAAGGGTCTGATTGATGGGGAAAATGCCGTATCCAGTGCGTTGCAGGATGTGGAGTATATCCACATCCTATTTGACCAGCATGAAATTGTGTTTGCCGACGGTTTGGCGTCCGAGAGTTTTCAACCCGGGCAAATGGGCGCGAAAGCGATTGGAGAAGATGCCTGTGCGGAGCTGTTTGAGTTGTTTCCACAGTTGCAATATGGATTGGAAGCCTATGGCCCGAGTGCGCGTCGGTGTTTAACCGTCACTGAAACGCAGTCTATCGTTACGCACTGACTAGAGCAGTTTGCCCATGGCGACTGCCGTGTCGGCCATACGGTTCGAAAACCCCCATTCGTTGTCGTACCAAGACAACAGGCGGCCCATGCGCCCTTGGACTTGAGTTTCCTCTGTCGCGATGATCGATGAGCGGGGATCATGGTTGAGGTCAACAGACACGAGCGGCATGGATTCAAGGCCAAGGATGCCCTTCATCGACCCATTTGCAGCGGTACGTAGGGCATTGTTGATCGCGTCGACGCTGATCTCCTTCGTGGTGTTGAATTTGAAATCGGTGCAGGACACGTTGGGTGTTGGCACGCGGATTGCGACGCCGTTCAACTTGCCATTCAATTCAGGCAGTACCAGACCAACGGCCTTGGCCGCGCCCGTGGTGGTTGGGACCATGGACACGGCGGCGGCACGGCCCCGTTCCCATTTTTTGTTGCCACGGTCGAGTGTGGGTTGGCTGCCTGTGTAGGCGTGGATTGTGGTGATAAGCCCGTCTTCGATGCCGAACGTGTCGTTGATGACCTTGGCCATGGGCGCGAGGCAGTTGGTTGTGCAGGATGCGTTTGAGACAATGATATCATCTGCCGTCAGAGTATCGTGGTTGACGCCATAGACCACGGTTTTATCCGCACCTTTGCCCGGTGCAGACACGAGCACCCGTTTGGCCCCAGCCGCGAGATACATTTGCGCCTTGTCGTGATCCTTAAAGAACCCTGTGCATTCGAGTGCAATATCTACATGGCCCCAATCGAGTTTTGACGGATCCCTTTGCGCGGTCACGGGAATAGAGGTGCCGTTGATGACAATGGCGCCGTCCGTGTGTGACACTTCGCCAGGGAAGATTTTGTGAACGCTGTCGTATTTGAACAGATAAGCGGAGTTATCAACGGGGGTAAGGTCGTTGATTGCGACGACCTCGATGTCCGTGCGTCCACTTTCAAGAATGGCGCGCAGGATGTTGCGGCCAATGCGGCCAAAGCCGTTGATACCTACTTTGACGGTCATGGCGTGTCCTTTTATCTGCTTGCGTTAGCGATAACGTAAAACGGCAAAGTGATCAAGTCACCTTTGGGTGAAAGTGTATCACAAAATCCAGAAGATCAGGGCGATGAGCCAGAGAAAAGCCGCGAGGCCGAACCATGAGCGGTTTAATACTTTGACGGCGTCGCGGATGTCTGTGCTGGAGAGATCACGTTTGCCCTGCGCGTTTACGAACAGGTCATCTGTCATTTCCCCGTCATAGCTGCGCGGGCCTGCCAAGGACACATCCAGAACACCTGCCATGGCGCTTTCTGGCCAGCCCGCATTGGGGGAGCGGTGCAAATCGGCGTCTTCAAAAACCACATCAACAGCTGTGCGATCAAAGTGTGCGCCACAGATGAGGAATGCGGAAAAACGGGCAGGGAGCCAGTTCAGCAGATCATCCAGCTTGGCGGCGGCAAAGCCAAATTCGGCGTATTTTTCGTTTTGATAGCCGATCATGCTGTCTGCGGTGTTGATGATTTTATAGATCAGGATGCCCGGAATGCCGAGGATCAGGAACCAGAACGCAGGCGCGACGACCCCATCTGAGAAGTTTTCAGCGGCGCTTTCTATGGCGGCGCGGGACACGTCTGTTTCGGACATTTGCCCCGTATCGCGGCCCACGATCATGGATACGGCATTGCGTCCTTGGGGCAGACCTGCGGATAGGGCGCTGGCCACATCGCGCACATGGTCGATCAAGCTGCGGTGAGCGATCAGAATAGCGGCGATGACGATTTCGATAATGTTGATCAGGTAGCCAAATCCGAGAAATTCAATGTTGTTCAGCTTTTCAATGATGATGCCAGGGATGAGGGCGAGCACGATCAGGATTGCGACAGCGACATAGCCTTTAACCTGTCGCTGGGGGCCATTGTTCAGCGTTTCATCCAACCAAGTGACAGCACGGCCCATCAGTGTGGCAGGGTGGGGATAACGATCCCAGATTTCTTCGGGTTCCCCCATGAAGAAATCGAGCACGAGGGCCAGTAGCACCATCAAGAAAACGCTCATTGCTTACTCCAAAACTTGTTCCAGCCGCGACCAGTGGGCGGGTGATCCCGGCAGACCCAATCGGATCATTGTGTCGGAATAGGGGAAAACCCGTGAAAGGATACGGGCGTTTGCCAGTTTTTCAAACCATGTTTGCGCGTTTGCAACATGGTAGCTGCGAAACAACGACGTGCCACAGGGCGATGCGGCCCCCGCAGCGGCCATAAGATCATCAAGGCGCTGTGCGTCCGTGGCAAGCGTGTCGCGTGTTTGGCTGGCCCAAGCGGTGTCGGACAGGGCAGCGGTACCAATGTGTTGTGCGGGGCCAGATATGGCCCAAGGGCCGAGCATGTTTTCCAAAAGCGCGATGGTGTCTGGTTGTGCGACGGCGAAACCCAAGCGCAGACCTGCCAGCCCCCAGAATTTGCCCAAACCCTTTAGCACGACATAACCCGGTTCTGCGGCGAGTCGGATGTGGGAATGTGTAGGGGTGGTGTCGCAAAAACTCTCATCAATGATGGTGAGGGTTTTGTGGTTGGCGCGGATGGTGTCACGCGGCCAGAGGCGGCCATCTGGGTTATTGGGGTGAACATAGACGTTGGTGTCTGCTGCGTCTGTTTGGACGTCCCAGCCAAAAGCGGCAAAGCTGGCGGCGTGTTCGTTATACGTGGGCTGTGCGATGCCCACCTGTGCAGGTGGGGCCAACCGTGGCAGGGCAGCGATCAGAGCCGACACACCAGATGCGGCGGCGATATCTGCGGTGTCTGGGATATCCCAGAATGTGCGGGCGGCGGATTTCAGGGCCGCTTGGTCGCCGCTGTCTGGGAGGGCTTGCCAGAACCGTGAGGGGATTTCTGGAAGCGGATAGGGGATTGGATTGATGCCTGTAGAGAGATCAATCCAATCGGCACGTGTGCCCCCAAACCGCGCGATAGCGGCATCAAGTCCGCCACCATGATCGCGTGTGTTTGGCCCCGTGTTTTGGGTCATTTCGCAGAGGGAAGCGTGGGGATGCGCGATACGAAGTGGCCTTTGACGGCTTGGGGCCATTCGCGGAAGGGCACTTGGCCCATTTCAGAGGCTGCGTGTTTGGAGGCGTATTCAACGATACCTTCGGCCGCGTCCACGCCAGGTTCAAACCGCCCCATAACGTAGGTCAGTTTGCCTTCGGATTGGATCGCAATGTTGCACCCATGCGAGCAGCCCATCAGGCAAGAGTGGCGGCGGGTTTCAACATCGGGTGCGTTTTCAGCAGCGACTTCGATTTCTGCCGCCAGCAATTCGCCGTCTGTTTGTGGCTGTTTGTCCGCATCCCAGCCTTCGCGTTTGCAGGTGTCGCAGATTGTGATTGTCGTGGTCATGGGTGATATCTTTCAGCGAGTTTTCGCCCGTTTCACCACCAAATTGTGGAAAATACAATTGGTAAGTGAGAATGCCGAATTCAGCAATGGATCATTAAGTCTTTGTTAACACAAAGAGCACAGGTATGTCGCGAAATAAGGAGCGGATTGATGGATGTTTTGGTCGTAGAGGCGGACCCACAGCTTGGTGCTTTGTGGTGTCGGCATCTGGCGCGCCAAGGCAAAGTGGTTCATTTGGCGACGGACGAGAAAACGGCCATTGATACCCTGCGGTTTGGGCTGTTTGATGTGCTGGTTCTGGATATTTCTATCGAAGATTCCAGTGCTTTGGCGATCAGCGATTATGCCACCTATCGCAACCCTGACGTGGCGATCATTGTTGTCACGGCGAACAGCTTTTTTTCGGATGGGTCAATTTTTGATTTGATTCCAAATGCGCGCGGTTTTTTGCACACACCGATCCTGCCCGATGATCTGGCTGCGTTGGTGGAGCATTATGGTCGTGACGCGGACGTGGCGTTGGCTTGATCCGCCAAGGACCAAGCCAAACCGCAGTATTTAGCCGCGCCCGT
>CAYWIR010000006.1:0-18299 GCA_964458375.1 uncultured Neptunicoccus sp. | reverse complement strand
ACGCCATCGTCGCGGAGCACTTTGAGGATTTCAAAGAGCTGATCGGCCTCTTGCGGGGTAAGAACGCCAGTGGGTTCATCAAGAATGAGAACTTTGGCACCGCCTTTGAGAGCTTTGATGATTTCAACGCGCTGGCGTTGGCCAACGTTTAAGTCGGAAACCAATGCGTGTGGGTCAACTTCTAGGTTGTAGGTCGAAGAGAGATGATTGAGCCGTTCAAGTGCCGTTGCGCGGCCTTCTGTTAAGGTCAGTCCGCCTTCGGATCCGAGCATGACGTTTTCTAAAACGGTGAAAGTTGGGACAAGCATGAAGTGTTGGTGAACCATGCCGATGCCGTGTTCGATTGCATCGGCAGAGGAGCGCACGTCCACTTGTTTTCCGCCAAAGGAAATTGTGCCTTTGTCGGCGCGGTGCATGCCGTAGATGATGTTCATCAGGGTGGATTTGCCAGCGCCGTTTTCGCCGATGATGCCGTGGATGGAACCGGGCGACACGGCAAGATCAATGTCTTTGTTCGCGTGTACGAGTCCAAAGGATTTCGACACATCCTTGAGTTCTAGCGCGTAGGTCATTTACGTCCCTCACCCTGTTGAAGGTTATTCATGTCCACATCTTTAAGTGTGCGGCTTACGGCTGGGCTTTGGTACAAAGCGCAATCGAAAACCGATCAAGTGAAGAGGGGCAGCCCGAAAGCTGCCCCCCAAATTTAACGCTTACATTTTGCAAGAGTTGTCTGAGCGATAGTCGTGAACAACGATTTCGCCAGATGTGATTTTTGCAGATGCGGCATCAAGTGCTGCTTTCATCTCGTCTGTGATCAAAGATGCATTGTGCTCGTCCAGGGACCAGCCAACGCCACCTTCAGCAACACCAAGAATGCGAACGCCTGTGTCAAAGTCACCTGACATTGCGTCTTTCATTGTTTGGTAAGCAGCAACATCAACGCGTTTCAGCATGGATGTCAGAACGTTGCCTGGGTGGATGTAGTTTTGGTTTGAATCCACACCGATTGCCAGTTTGCCAGCGTCCGCAGCCGCTTGCAGAACACCAACGCCTGTACCGCCAGCCGCTTGATAAATCACGTCTGCGCCACGGTCGATTTGTGCTTGTGTAAGCTCTGCGCCTTTTGTTGGGTCATTCCAAGCAGCAGGTGTTGTGCCTGTCATGTTTTGCAGAACTTCTGCATCGCCATTTACAGATTTCACGCCTTGTTCATAGCCGCAACCGAATGCACGGATGAGCGGGATGTCCATGCCGCCAACAAAGCCAACTTTGCCAGTTTTGGACGCCATAGCAGCGGCCATGCCAACGAGGTAAGAGCCTTCTTGCTCTTTAAAGGCGTACTGACGCAGGTTCGGGTGATCGAGCCATGATACGTCGATGATTGAGAAGTTCACCTCTGGGTTTGCTGCTGCAACAGCAGAAATAGCATCCGCTTGTGCAAAGCCTACGCCCAATACAACAGTGGCACCGCGCTGAACCATTTTTTCCATGGCTTGCTGACGCTGTGCTTCGTTGGTGACTTCGAATTCCATAACTTCGACGCCAGTTTCGTCTTGGAATTTTTTGATGCCGTTGTAGACGCCTTCGTTGAAGGATTTATCGAACTTACCGCCCATATCGTAGATAACGGCAGGTTTGAAATCATCTGCAAAGGCAAAGCCAGCAACAGCTGTGAATGCACCTGCAAGCAGGGTTGTGAGTGTTTTTTTCATTGGTTTCTCCTAGTTGGTGGCATCGCAGCGATGCCTTGGTTTTTAACGGCTCACGCGGTTATCCGCGTTGACCGATCTCTCTTAATCTTTCTTCCAGAAATTCGCCTGCGGTTTGGTGATCAAGCTGCACGTCTGGGCGTGGATGCATGAACAGCGGAAGCGAGTAACGGGATTTGTTTTCCTGTGCGGGTGGGTTCACTACGCGGTGGATTGTGGACGGATAGTAATTGCGGGATGCGCGTTCCAGCATGTCGCCCGCATTCACGTTGATGTAGCCTGTGCCACAGGGAATGTCGTGCCAGTCGCCGTTCACATCTTGGGCTTGCAAGCCTGGTTCTGACCCTGTGACCAGCAGTGTAATCAAGTTGATATCACCGTGGGCCGCTGCGCGGACTTCGCCGGGTTGCACATCTTCGGGCAAGGGCGGGTAGTGGAGCACGCGGAGGAGGTGGCTTTCAGACTCGTCGATCATGGATTCGAACGGCATGGAAAGCTGGGATTTCACATCGTCAGGTGTGACCTCATCAAGCCATCCAAGCAGCATACGCCCCATGCCAACCATTTTGTTGTGAAAGTTCTTGGTCACATCAGAGACGCCGTTTGGCAGATCGTTTTTCTGATAAACGTGGTAGAATTCTTTTAGATCTTTTTGCGCAGCCCCTTTGGCATTTTCGGATTTATATCCGAAATACCCCGAAGGATCGCCCATGTCGGTTGCATCCCCAAGTTTCGCATCATCTGCGAAATACGGCTGCCATACATCGTACATTGCGCTGATTTCGGACATGTCGATGTCGTGGTCTTTGATCACGGCAAAGCCTGTTTCGCGCAAGGATTTGGCAAATTTCGCAGGGGCATCGGGGTCAGATGGGCTGACGGCGAGTACACTGAATTCGGTCATAGTCGTCTCCTTTTAAAAACCGGTTTCAATCATGGATAAAAACCGCTGTTTGACACCCTCGGCATCGACGTCCATCGGGACCTTGTGTTTGGGTCTAGAAGGATCGGTAGACCGCATGGTCTGACCGCTGCGAGCACCTTCCACGATAACCTCTAGGGCGTGGGTTTCAATGGTAAATAATTGTGGGTCTGTGATTGCGATAATTGCCGTTGGGTCATGCATGTCACAGCCCCGTTTCCCATAGTGGGAGGCGTAGAAGTCCATGTAGAACTGTACCGCTTCGTTCAGGAAGCCACCGATTTGCGGTGTGGATGCTTCTAAGCGGGCGAAATCGGCAGGAACACATTGTACGCGGGTGGTCACATCTAGACCGACCATTGTGATATCCCAATCGGCGGCAAACACAGCGTCTGCGGCGTGGGGGTCGTTCCAGATATTGGCTTCGGCAAATTCGGTCACGTTACCTGTGTCGAGCCCGCCGCCCATGATATAGACAGCCTTGGTTTTCGCGGCAATGGAGGGGTCATGTTCCAGCGCCTTGGCGATGTTGGTCAGGGGGCCGATGGGGCAGAGAATAATCTCGTTTGGGTGTTCGTTGATCATGCGGCAGATAAATTCATGCGCGGGTTCATCAATCGGTTTGCCTGTGATCGGCTGCGCGGGCATGGTGCCGAAGCCTTCGGTGCCGTGCACATAATCAGACACGCCATTTGGCGCCATGATCATTGGTTTGTCCGCACCTTTGGCCACGGGGATCGTTTGGCCCACTTTTTCAGCCAGCACAATTGCATTGCGTGCGGCGATGTCAGCAGTCACGTTGCCGAACACGCTCGTCATGCCGACAATATCGATATCTGGGTGAAGGGCCGCATAAAAGATCGCCATGGCGTCGTCGATGCCCGGATCGGTGTCGATGATGATCTTGTGGGTCATGTGTTGTCTTTCAGAAATGCGAGAACTTCTTCGCGCATTGGGATCGCTGGGGCAGCGCCTGCGCGGGTCACTTGAATGGCAGAGGCTGCAGCCGCAAATCGGAGCGCTTTGGCAGGGCTGTTGGACAGGGTAAACTCTGCCATGAAGGCCCCAAGAAACGTGTCTCCTGCGCCTGTGGTGTCTTGTGGTGACACGTTAAACGCGGGTTGGTGAATGGTTTCGTGATGGGTGTGCAAATCTGCACCTTCCGCACCTTTGGTGACCAGAAAATAGCGTAAACCGAGATCACGCGGGTCTTTGCCAAGCGTGGCTTGCAAGGCGGCGGCCTCAACCTCGTTCACGGCCAGTAGATCAATGTGATCGAGCATCGGAATGGCGTGGGCTGCTTCAAACGGGGCAGCGGAATACGCGGTGCGAAAGTTCTTTTGCCGAGCGGATTGCGCCAGCTCGTGCACCAAGTTTGTTTCGTTTTGGCAAATGACCCAATCAGTTTTGGGATCGGCCTTTTTAAGAGCGGCTTCGATCTGGTCCATCGTAAAGGCTTGGTTTGAGCCCCCAAAGAGGACGATCTGATTTTCCGCCGCATCATCCACAAGGATTACGGCATGACCTGTGTGTTCATCGACCGTTTTAACCCCGTCCAGCGTTAACCCAAATTCCGCAATCTGTTCGCGCAGCCAATCGCCATCGGGACCAACGCAGCCGATATGGCGTACTTCTGCACCACAGCGTTGGGCGGCGATAGATTGGTTTACACCTTTGCCGCCGAGGTATTTTTCAAAAGAAGTGCTGGCAAGCGTTTCCCCTGGCGTGGGCAAAGATGCCACGCGGTACACCAGATCGAGATTTATCGAGCCAAAGTTCAGGATCATATTGTGATGGTCCGCCCCAAAAAGAATCAAGTAGCCAAGAACGCTAAGACCTTTGCAAGTGCAAATATACAGCTTTTTGGGCGATAATTTTTGTTGACTGGCACTGCGAATCAAAAATTCGCCAAATTTATTGGGTTAGTCCGCCGTCAGAATTTCGGAGACCTTGAGGGCGCGCATGTTGGACCCGTCCACTTTCAACTTGCCTGACATAAACGCCATCGCAGGGTTTTGCGACCCGTCTAGGATATTGCGAAACACCTGTTCAGTCGCCTTTAACGTAACATCGGCATCATCATCGCCTACTACAGCGCCTTGATCTGAGAGCATGATGCTGCCTTCGTCGGTGATCACTAGTTTCGCGGTGCCTTGCAACGTGCCAGTAACCCGTGGGCCAAGGTGTTCGATAAATTCTTCGATGATTTTAGACACGTAAACCTCCTGCGTTATGCAGGAGGTTTACGTTTTGGTTAGGGTCCTCGCAAGGATGCCTTGGCGTTACTTGGTCACAATTTCAGGACCCATAACAAGGTTGGGCAAGAACGTTGAGATGATGGGGATGTAGGTCACCATAATCAAGAACACGAAGAGGATCGCGAGGAATGGCAGAGCCGCGCGAACAACTGCCATCATCGGCATCCCAGCCACCCCTGAGGTGACAAAGAGGTTGAGGCCAACAGGTGGCGTAATCATACCAATTTCCATGTTCACAACCATGATGATGCCCAGATGGATCGGGTCGATGCCCAGTTCGATCGCGATGGGAAATACCAGTGGTGCAACGATAACCAAAAGGCCCGATGGTTCCATAAACTGGCCACCGATCAGCAGGATCACGTTCACGACGATCAGGAAGGCAACGGGGCCAAGACCTGCGGCCAGCATTGCTTCTGTGATGTGCTGTGGGATTTGTTCATCGGTTAGCACGTGTTTCAGGATCAGCGCGTTGGCAATGACAAAGAGCAACGTCACGGTGAGCTTGCCTGCTTCAAACAAGGTGTCAATCGTATCGCGGTGCCAAAGGGTGCTGGCCATACGTGGAACGCCCGCAATCAAGGCAGCGCCACCCGAACGGACGGATGCAACCATCGTGTGTTCGGTTTCCCCAAGTCTGCGCACAGGGCCAGCAATTAGGCCAAGCAAGAACACTTGGATTGGGAAGATCACACAGACCATTAGTATGGTTCCAACGATGCCGTATCCCATTGGGATGATCGTGTTGAAGAACAGGTAAAGGGTGGCGAGTGCTGCGATGCCAATGTGTACCGGCATCAGCAATCCATTTTTGTGGGCCACACGGAACACAGCCGCAAGGATAAGGAGGGCCACGTAAGCGATGGCAATAGCAACGATCATACCGAAGACGGCGGCAAACCAGTTGTTATAAGCGCCATAGGCCAAGCTCGCCCCAAGAAGGCCGTAGAGCGCTGAGAGACCCGCGATGCGCAGACCGAGCAGGCTTTGCGCTTCGTCTTCGGTGGCAAGCAGTGGTTTTTCCTGCAATGGTCCCATATCGCGGTAGACAAAGCTGGCGATAATCCAAGCGTAGATCGCGGCGACGGCTGCGGCTTCGGTTGGGGTGAAAATACCGCCGTAAATGCCGCCCAAAATGATAACGATCAGGAAGAGACCCCAACCCGCTTCGCGTGCGGTGTTTAGGCGTTCGCCCCAAGGAGCGCGTTCGCCCTTGGGCATGTTTTTGATACGGGCGATCACGTAAATGCCGACCATCAGCATCAGACCTGCGAGCAGGCCAGGGATCACACCCGCAAGGAACATGCGTCCTACGGACACTTCAACCGCGGCGGCATAAACAACCATCACGATGGACGGTGGAATCAGGATGCCGAGCGTACCTGCGTTACAAATCACACCTGCGGCGAATTCTTTGGTGTAGCCCACCTGCTTCATGCCCGCGATGACGATTGAGCCGATGGCAACAACAGTGGCAGGGGAGGACCCTGAAAGGGCGGCGAACAACATACATGCGAAGACACCCGCGATGGCGAGGCCACCATGAAAGTGGCCCACACAGGCAATGGAAAAGTTGATGATCCTTCGCGCCACCCCGCCCGTCGACATAAACGATGAGGCAAGAATGAAGAAGGGGATCGCGAGAAGGGTGTAGTGACCTTCAAACGCATTGAACAAGGTTTGCGCCACTGAAGCGAGTGAGGAATCGGAGAACCACAACAGGAACAGGACGGATGAAAAGCCAAGAGAGACAGAGATTGGCACACCGATCATCAAGAGACCGATGACCATGGCAAAGAGGAGAACGACTTCCATTATGTGTTTTCTTTCACGTATTGCGCGGCGTCATCGACGGCGTCTTCAGCTTCGTGGCTCACGATCAGCATTTTGATTTCCCCGCGCACAAGGCGGATGGCGGCTTGGATAAATCGGAACAGCAGCAATGCCATGGACAGCGGCATAATCATGTAGGGGATCAAACGAGGTAGCTTTTCGTATTCATCGCCGTCGTTAAACGCGCCTTCCATCCAATTGAGGATTGCTGGCATCGGAATATCGTCGGTTTCGTACCACGCTTTGCCGCGGAATTTTTCTTCAAAGCCCGTTGGGAACCAACGCCCTTCGGTGCCAGGTAAATTGGCGAAGTTTGCCCAATAGTCCCAAGAGCCTTTGAGCAAGAGAAAAGCGAAAACGATGCAGACGGTTACGGCAATCAAGCCCATGATTTTCTGGACGGTTGGTGACACCAGATTGACCACGGCATCTACGCCGATATGGGCGCCGATTTTTACCGCGTAGGATGCGCCCAAAAGGACCATCCAGCCGAATAGAAATACTGTGGCTTCGACTGCCCAGAGAATATTGGAGTTAAATCCGTAGCGTGCGACGACATTGGCAAATGTCACAATTGTCATGGCTCCGAGGATCAACGCGATGAGCGTTTCCTCAAACCGGTCCATGCTTGATTTGGTTTGGTGTGACATGTGCAAAAGTCCCCGTAAACGAAGGGCGAGCCGATGACGGCTCGCCCGAAACTAATTTCAATTCAATTAGTTTGTCAGTGCGTTGATTTTTTGTGCTGCTGCGATGTTTTCAGCGCCTACGTCGCCTTCAAACTTTTCCCAAACAGGCTTCATTGTTGCAACCCAAGCGTCACGCTGTTCTGCGGACAGTTGGCGCACAGTGCCACCTGCATCGATGATCGCTTGCTTGGCGCCTGCGTTAACCGCAGTGGATTCGCCGTTACGGGCTTCGGTCACTTCGCCTACGATGGTCATGAACTGATCACGTGTATCTGCTTCCAAACCGTCGAGCCAATCAACAGAGGCCACCAACAGATAGTCGATGATGCCGTGGTTGGTTTCGGTTACGCCGTCCTGCACTTCGAAGAACTTTTTGCCGTAGATGTTGGACCAAGTGTTTTCTTGACCGTCTACAACACCTGTTTGCAAGGCACCGTATACTTCGGCAAATTTCATCTTCTGTGGAGAGCCACCAATGGCTTCCATTTGAGCAACCAGCACGTCAGAGGACTGTACGCGGAACTTTAGACCGTTTGCATCTGTTGGCAAAACAAGTGGCTTGTTCGCGGACATTTGCTTCATGCCGTTGTGCCAGAATGCCAGACCTTGCAGACCACGCTTCTGCATGGAGTCTTTCATTGCCTGACCTGTGTCAGAGTTTTGGAATGCATCTACAGCGTTGATGTCGTTGAACATGAACGGAAGGTCAAAAATGCGGAATTGTTTGGTGAATTTTTCAAACTTGGACAGAGATGGAGCTGCCAGTTGAACATCGCCTTGAAGCATGGCTTCGAGAACTTTGTTGTCATCATACAAAGTGGAGTTCGGGAAGACCTGCATGCACATCTTGCCGTTCATTTCGTCGTTCACGCGCTGTTCCAGCAAAGATGCTGCGATCCCTTTTGGGTGCTTGTCTGTGTTGGTAACGTGAGCAAATTTCACAACCACTTCGCCATCTTCACAAGATGCGGCTGCAATAGATGGTACAAATGCGACTGCGGCAACGCAGGCGGCTTTCAAAAACGTCTTCATGGTTTCCTCCCAGTGGAATTAATGCGGATAGGTATCCGACTGCCATAAAAGCAACCTATGCATGAGTTATCTGCAAAGAGTTTTTTCAAAATTTGTTAGGCATCTGAAAAATATAGAAAAAATTACCAGATAAGATGGAATAAACCTGTTTGTGCGAATTTTCGGACAGTTTTGCTTGTGCTTTGGTCTGGGGTGCGGACTATGAAGGCGCGCAGATTCGCGCAGGTTTTTGGGCGTGGTTTGGTGAAGCGATTTTTTCCCTTTGTGGCCTTTGCGGTGATTGCGGGCGCTGTGGCGCTGTCGGTCTATTCGCTGGCCTATCGTGCGAACCTTAACCAGTTGCAGCGCACGGGAACGGTTCAATTGGAGCAGGCTGCGGATCGTTTGTTGGGGCAGTTAGATCCGTTTCAACAATTGCCGAACCTTTTGGTGCGTCACCCGACCGTGGTGGATGTGTTAAACGATCCAAGCGCGGTGAGTGAAGCCAATAACTTTCTTGCGAATACGGCGCTGACGGTCGGGGCAGATGCAATTTTTGTGCTGAATACGCAGGGCCGTGTAGTGGCTGCGTCAGACTTTGAGAGACCCTATACCGAGTTGGGGCGCGAATGGGGCAATCCCCAGTTTGTCCATCGGGCGCTGGGCGGGGCGTTGGGATTTGAACGTGGCATTGATCCGCGTACAGGCGCGCGAGACTTTTTTGTGTCGCGCGGTGTCATTGACGGTGCTGCACCGCCCACAGGTGCGATCGTTATCCGTGTCGATGTGGCCCAGTTGGAATTTGAATGGGAAGGGGACCAAGCGGTCATCGCGTTCTTTGACAGTGCGAACATTGTTTTTGTCACCAACCGTGTGGAGCTGCGATCAAATTATGCGGGGACAGATTTGGTTGCCCACCCCCGAGACGATTTTTATCAGGATGTAGAGGTTCCAGAATTTCCATTTTCACCTGCGGGTATGGATGCAGATACTGTGGTGGGGTTTTCGGTGCGGACAAAGGTTTTACCAGCCCATGCCTTGGTGCTGAGCGAATACATGCCGCGCGTGGATTTGACGGCGCAAATTTATTTGGACGTGAAAGAGGCTGCGCAGAACGCCCGGGTGCTGGCGTATTTGACGCTTGCGCTGATGGGGGCGGCAGGTGCGGTTTTGATCGCGCTCGGCCAGCGACGGCGGCGTTTATCGGATCGGCTACAGGTTGAAGAAATCGCCAACGCACGGTTGGAAGCGCGGGTGGAAGAGCGCACGGCGCAATTGCGTGCAGCGCAGGACCAATTGGTGCAGGCGGGCAAATTGTCTGCGCTTGGGCAAATGTCAGCGGGGATAAGCCATGAAGTGAACCAACCGCTGGCGGCCATTCGCAATTTTGCCGCCAACGGGGTGACGTTGATTGAACGGGATCGGCTGGCCGAGGCGACGGGCAATCTGGGGCTGATTACGCAGCAGGTGGATCGGATCAACCGCATTATCAAGAACCTGCGTGGGTTTGCGCGTAATGAAGTTGAGGTTGCCGAACCTGTGGATTTGAAAGCGGTTTTGGCGGATGCAAAACGTCTCGCAGAAAAGCGGCTGCGCGATGAGGATGTGATTTTGAATTACCGACCTGCGGATCAGGCCGTTATGGTCATGGGCGGGCCCGTGCGGTTGCAGCAGGTTATCGTAAACCTGATGAACAACGCCATGGATGCGATGGCGGAGACTGAGCAAAAGCGTCTGTCATTAAGGGTCCAGCAAGAGGCTGATGTTGTGCGGTTGTATGTGTCGGATACTGGGGATGGGCTGGATGATCCTGAGCGGGTGTTTGAACCATTTTATACCACGAAAGACGTTGGCGCATCCAAGGGCTTGGGCCTTGGCCTGTCAATTTCGTATGGGATCATCGGCAGTTTTGGGGGGCAATTAAGCTGTCGCAATCTTAGTCGTGGCGCAGAGTTTTGCGTAGAATTGCGGAGAGCGCCATGAGCGGGCAAGTGTTGTTGATCGAAGATGATGAGGCGTTGAGGGCGTCTTTGGCGCAAACGCTCGATCTTGAGGGGATCAGCGTTATCTCCACCGCGCATTATGTGCAGGCGCGCCGTACCATTCGTGCCAATTTCGCGGGTGTTGTTTTGACGGATATTCGAATGCCCGAAAAAGACGGTTTCGATATTTTGGCGCTAGCGCAGAGTGTCGATCCCGATCTTCCAGTGGTGATGCTGACAGGGGAAGGGGATGTGCCGACGGCCATTCGGGCCATGAAAGAAGGGGCGTATGACTTTTTGGAAAAACCGTGTGAGACAACACATCTGTTGGGTGTCTTAAATCGCGCTTTGTCCCACCGTGATCTTGTATTGCGCACGCGGCGCATGGAACAGCGTATGAAGCGTAGCGATCCCGCGTCTGTGAATTTCCCAGGGCAAAGCGGGGCGAGCAAGCAACTGCGGGCGGATTTGCGGCATGCGGCAGACACGGGGCAACATGTGATGCTGACGGGGGCCATTGGTGTTGGAAAGCGGTTGGCGGCACATACGATTTACACCCTTTCAGACGAGCGAGAACGGTTTCAAATCGTGCGCGCCCCCGAAATTGATCCCGAAACATTTACGTTAGAGGCGGGGCCTGTTGATGTGTCACTGCGAACTCTGGAAGATGCGACGTCTTCACAAATTCAAAGTGTTTTGGACGCGGTTAACTCGCAAGATAACATCCGATTGATTGCGTCCTCCACGGGCCCTGTTCCTGCGTTTGAAGGTTTGGATTTTTTACATGTGCATATCCCAGATTTCACACAACGCGATGGTGATATCAGGGCCTTGTTTGATGCGGTTTTGCGCCAAGCGGTCCGCAACCGAAACCTTGAAATGCCTGTGATCCCAGCAAGTGTTTATGCTGATATCATGACACGCGACTGGCCCGAAAATCTGTTAGAGCTGCGATCCTATACCAATGCGTTTTTGGAATCCGCGTCTGGTGATCCAAAAACACTGGCACGGCAAATGGATGACTTTGAAAAGACAGTGTTGGAAGACGCATTGCGGCGGTTCAAAGGCAAGGCGACACAAACGGCGGAGGCCTTGGGGTTGCCGCGCAAAACGCTGTATGATCGATTGGCACGCTACGGATTGCGCCCCAGAGATTTCCAGTAGGGGAGTTTCAAAGAGGTAACAGCTTGAAAGCACAGGCAAGGTGTACAAGTTTGGCTAGTGTTAGCGCAAAGGGGATAATGCCTTTTCTTCCGCGCCAATGCGCACATACAGCATGGCAGCGTTCAGCACCGTAAAAATCGCAGCAACCCACCAAAGACCGAGCACCATTGGAGCCACGATAATTTCAGCCACTACTAGCGTGTAATTCGGGTGACGGATAAATTTGAAGGGGCCGCGCACCACGAGCGGTTCTTCTAGGATGATGATGCGCGTGGTCCAACGTTGCCCAAGGCTGGTCAAAATCCACACGCGAAAGATTTGCAGTATTGCAAAGAGCGCCAGCCAAAAAAGAGAAATGGAATGGCTGTAGCCGAAGACCACCAAGCAGAGGATCCATGCCGAGTGCATGGCAACCATGGCTGGGTAGTGGTTTGCCCCAACTTCATATGCGCCACGGGCCAGCAAGCGTTTGGTGTTGGCCTTGGAAATCGCAAGCTCTGACAGCCGTTGAAGGACAATGAAGACAAGGAAAAGAACAGCGCCGGTTTGCATTAGTTTGATCCTTGGGAAACGTGGAAGGGAAGGAACGAGGCCGTAAACCCGGGCCCCAAAGCGCAGGCCATCATTTGACCAGTGGTGCCTTGTTTCAGGACGGTATCCAGAACAAATAGAACTGTTGGTGCGGACATATTGCCTGCTTTGCGCAACACATCGCGTTCCGCGTTTAGGCTGCCTTCGTTCAAATGCAATGCGCCTTCGATCGCTTCGACCACTTTTGTACCGCCTGGGTGGCAGACATAGCGATCGATGTTTTCGTGGGTTAGGCCGCACGCGGTCAGCGCATCATCCACGGCGGGTGCAAAATGGTTGGTTACAAAATTGGGAATAGAGCGATCAAAGACAACCCCGAAACCCGTTTCGTCCACGTCCCACCCCATGATGCCGAGCGTGTCTGGCCAAATCTTCTGATACCCATCTGACAGTGTGATTTTGCGGCCATCGGGCGTGTCTGTGGACAGGCAAGCCGCAGCAGCACCATCGCCAAACAGGACCGAGGCGATGATGTCCGCCTTTTGCAAACGGTCCGCGCGAAAGGCGAGCGAACAGGTTTCCACAATAACCAATAGAACTTTAGAGTTCGGTTTTGCAGACGCCAGTGACTGTGCAACGGATAAACCTGTTACACCGCCCGCACAGCCCAGACCAAACAGCGGTACGCGCATGATATTGTCGCGAAAGCCCATGTCGGTGAATGCTTGCGCTTCGAGTGTTGGTGTCGCGATGCCAGTGGAAGACACAGTGACAACGGTATCGACGTCAGAACCATTCCACCCTGCTTTTTTAAGGGCTTTCTGCGCGGCGTTGATGAACATAGCTTTGGCTTCAACCATGAAAATCTCATTTCGATCTTTCCAGCCGTGTGGTTCAGAGAACCAATCTAGCGGAACCACGGAATGCCTTTGGTCGATTTCAGCGGTGGCAAAGGTTTTAGCCAAGCGTGAAAACTGGGGGTACTTGTCACCAAAAATGATCGCCGCGCGGTCCTTCACTTGCGCTTGCGGCAAGGTATGAGGCGGCAGCGCCGTCGAGAGGCCGTGAAGGTAGACTGACATGATAGCGCCTTTTTCGGAGTCACTACACGTTACATCTAATGCGAATGCAGCCACAAGGCAGACTGTGCTCACAAACACGTGCTGTGGTGTGTTCAGTTGTCTCATTTAGGAGGGGTAAAGTGGTGAGCCCTGATGGGTTCGAACCATCGACCTACTGATTAAAAGTCAGTTGCTCTACCAACTGAGCTAAGGGCCCACACTTGTGTGGGCGTATTAGGCTGGCAGATGCAGTGGGTCAACCCTGATTCTGTCAAAGACTCGGGCAAATTTCGACCTGTCTGGATTGATCGTGTCGAAAGGGCTATATCAGCGGCATGAACGCAATGGATTCTATCGAAAACGGGCTGCCGTTTCTGAAAATGCACGGATTGGGCAATGATTTCGTAATCATTGACGCGCGTGCAGCGGAAAGCCCAGTGACAGCGGAGATGGCGCAGGCCATTGGACACCGCTATTTCGGCGTGGGATTCGATCAGTTGGCTGTTTTAACGACCAGTGATGCTGCGGATGTCGATGTAGCGTTTTGGAACTCTGACGGGTCGACGGCGGGGGCCTGTGGCAACGCATCGCGCTGCATCGGACGGTTGCTTATAAATGAAACGGGTAAAGAAAAAGTAACACTGCGCACGGAACGTGGAGTGTTGCCCGTGGTGGAGGTAGATGGAGATCTGCTGAGCGTGAACATGGGCCAACCACAGTTGGATTGGCGCGAGGTGCCTTTGTCCCATGATGTGGATCTAAATGCGCTGCCCATAGATGGTGCCCCTGGGGCCGCTGGCATGGGGAATCCGCATTGTGTGTTTGTTGTGGACGATTTGGGTACGGTGGATTTACCCACGTTGGGGCCGATTTTCGAACATCACACCCTGTTTCCAGAGCGCACGAATGTTGAGTTTATTCAGGTGCTTGATCGTGACACGATTCGTATGCGGGTGTGGGAACGTGGTGGGATGATCACGTTGGCCTGCGGGTCGGGCGCTTGTGCGGCGGCTGTTGTGGCCCATCGCAAGGGTCTTACGGAGCGTAAGGTGACGATCCATCTGGACGGAGGGTCGCTGATGGTTGACTGGCGCGACGATGGAGTCTGGATGACAGGCACGACGCAGCTGGTGTTTTCGGGCGTTCTGTCGCCTGATTTTCTGAGTACCGTAAAATGACAAAACCCCCTGTTTTTGCCACCTTTGGCTGTCGGTTGAACACCTATGAAACCGAAGCCATGAAGGAATTGACCGCAGCCTCTGGTTTGGAAAACGCAGTGGTTGTGAACACCTGTGCTGTGACCGCAGAGGCCGTGCGCCAATCGCGTCAGAGCATTCGTAAATTGCGCCGTGAAAACCCTGATGCGCAGATCATCGTGACAGGGTGTGCCGCGCAGACCGAGCCTGAAACCTATGCCGCGATGGATGAAGTGGATTTGGTGTTGGGCAACACCGAAAAAATGGATGCCGATACGTGGAATAAATTGGGCAAAGGTCCTGATTTCATTGGGCAGACCGAAGGTGTTTTGGTTGATGACATTATGTCCGTGGAACAGACGGCAGGGCATTTGATTGATGGATTTGGGACGCGATCGCGGGCCTATGTTCAGGTGCAAAATGGCTGTGATCATCGGTGTACGTTTTGTATCATTCCATACGGTCGTGGAAACTCGCGCAGCGTGCCTGCGGGGGTGGTTGTGAACCAGATAAAGCGCTTGGTGGCAAAGGGATACAATGAGGTCGTGCTGACGGGGGTGGATATTACCTCTTGGGGCGATGACCTGCCTGGCAATCCGCCATTGGGGGACTTGGTGCAGCGGATTCTCAAGCTAGTGCCTGATCTGCCACGTTTGCGGATTTCGTCGATTGATTCTGTGGAAGCGGATTCGGCTTTGGTGGATGCGATTGCCAGTGAAAAACGGTTGATGCCGCACCTACATTTGTCGTTGCAGGCTGGGGACAATATGATCCTTAAGCGTATGAAAAGACGGCATTTAAGGGATGATGCCATTGCGTTTTGTGAGGATATGCGCAAAGCGCGGCCTGATATTGTGTATGGGGCGGATATCATTGCGGGGTTCCCGACAGAGACCGAAGCGATGTTTGAGAACTCTTTGAAATTGGTTGAAGACTGTGGACTGACGTGGCTGCATGTGTTTCCGTTTTCGCCGCGCCAAGGTACACCCGCGGCGCGGATGCCTTTGCTGGAAAAAACCGTTATAAAAGAACGTGCTAAACGGCTGCGTGAGGCAGGTGCGAAGCGGGTGGAAACCCATTTGGAGGCACAGGTGGGCAAGGCCCATTCTGTGCTGATGGAGAACCCGCGCATGGGGCGGACCGAAGGATTTACAGAGGTGCAGTTTGAGGCGGATCAGCCCGTAGGCCAGATCGTGCCCGCTGTGATTTCTGGGCGCACGTTAACCAATTTACGAGTTGGCTAATCAGAAAAAAGCAAACACCCCAGAAACAGGGGTCCTTTGGTATGGGTAGTTGGTTTTTTTATGACGTTAACCTTTGATCGGTGAAATCGTTAACGGCTGACCTGTCCTGCGAAAAGTTGAACATGTGTCGTGGTTGATCAATGGCGGGCCAACAGGTCCTATCAACCATTGATTGTTCTTGTGATATGGTTATCTTTTACTTGCGAATTTACTTCGTTTTGCAAGATTTCGACTAATTAGTTTGATAAATGGAAACCAGATATGTCTTCAATGTTTACGATCAATGTCAGAAATAATGAACCACAAACGCAGGGGTTTTTCTTTTTTCAAGAACCAGCCGCTTTCACGGGAGGGGCACCCGTCTACAGCAACGCGCTTTATTCGCAAACCTTGGCAAATTATAGTCAAACTGGTTCGATTTTGACGTTTCAAGTCAGCAATCAAAACTATGCAGGTATTCAAGAGGCCCATACACCGCCACAAATTGGCCAGACATCTGGGTATGCGAGCGCATCGCGCCCAATTGATCTGGCGACAGGTTCTGGGACGTCAAATGACAGCACAACGGCTTCGGTTGCACCTTTGGGCCTGTCGAACCCTGCTCCTGCGTCGGGCGTGCAGAATGGGGGGTTTCGCATCTCAACCCCTTTGTATGTTTCGCCCCCGTATTACAATATTGGCACAGCCGCCAACGTAAACGGTGGGCTTTTGCTGTCGAGTTTTACGCTATCAAATCCAAATCAAGATACAGATGTTGTGCCAGTTAATAAGTTTTACGTTAGCACAGGACGGTATGTACCAGGGGCTGTAATTAATTTCACCCAATCTGCGGTGGTTGCAGCGATGTGTGATTTTACCACGGGGTACACCACGATTGATGTCACGTTGGAGCAAAACGGGACTTGGACAGTTAGAAACGTCTCTTAAATTTGAATAACAGGCGTAGTGCCCCGAGGATGGTTTATTGGCTGTTTTTCCCAATTGGTTTTGAGGTTATAATTGGGAAAGCCCATTTTTGAGAATGTCCTGCATGACCCGCCCTATCCTGTATTCTTTTCGCCGTTGCCCCTATGCCATGCGGGCGCGGTTGGCTGTTTCCTCGTCTGGGGTCGAGGTGGAGCTGCGGGAAATTCTGTTGCGCGATAAGGCGAGTGCGTTTTTGGAGGCGTCGCCCAAAGGTACGGTTCCTGTGTTGGTGGCGGACCGCGTGGTTGAGGAAAGCATCGAGGTCATGGATTGGGCCTTGGGGCAATCAGACCCAGAGGGATTGCTATACGGTGGCAAGGTTGCGCGGGACCTGGTGGAGCGCTGCGAGGTCGATTTTAAGGGGCATCTTGATCGGTTCAAATACGCGGTGCGATACGAAGATGTAGACCCAGAAGAAGAGCGTGCTTTGGCCTCGGTGTATTTGCGTGAATTGGATGGCATGCTGTCAGAGCGTGAGTATCTGTTTGGGGATCGGATCGGGTTTGCAGATATTGGCATTGCACCCTTTGTGCGGCAGTTCGCCAATACCGATAAAGCGTGGTTTAATGCGCAAGATTGGGTGCATTTGCGGGGCTGGCTGGATCGGTTTGTCGAAAGTGACCGCTTTGCATCCATCATGACGAAATATCCCAAATGGGAAGAGGGGGATGCGGTGACCGTTTTCCCAACGGAGGGCTAGGCGATGTTGCTGGCGGCAGTGATTTTGAATTTTCTGGTGGCGGCCTTGCTGGCCTTGCTGGGCGGCAAGTATCTGCGTGGGCCTGCGCCTGCGGATTATCACGAAGAGATTTTAAAGGCTGCATATGCCGAGATCACGGAAGCGCATGAGGGTGTGTTCCGCGCGTTGAACGTCATGATTGGCGCAGGGTTTTATGCGCAAGCGGTTGTGATTTTCTTGGTGACGTATTTTGGTGTTTGGGACGATGCGTTTTGGGCGAAATGTGTGGTGTTGTTGTGTGCAGTGTTAAGCGGTGCACCTGCCACGTTGGCCGCGCAACAATTGGAAAAGCATACACGGGTCACAACACCGTGGCGGCCCGGGATTGTGCTGTTGGGCCTTGCGGTGCTTGCCTTTGTTTTATCGATTTTGTGAGGGTCTTAGATGCATCCTAATCCAGTATTTCGAAAGGCAGAGGATCAGCAGAACATTGCCTTTGTGCGTGAGCGGTCGTTTGGTGTTTTGTCCATCAACGCAGATGGTGGGCCGCTGATCAGCCATATTCCGTTTCAGTTGTCAGAAGACGGGACATATGTGGAAGCGCATTTGGTGCGGTCGAACCCTATCTTACGCGCGTTGAAAGATGGCCCTTTGGATGCAGTGATCGCGGTGAGCGGGGCGGACAGTTATATCTCTCCTGATTGGTACGGGGTGGCGGATCAAGTGCCGACTTGGAACTATGTTGCGGTGCATTTGCGTGGTGTCCTGCGGGCGCTGCCGCAAGAGGATTTGTATGGGGTGTTGGAGCGGTTGTCGGCGGCGATGGAAACACGATTGGCTCCAAAGGCTCCTTGGACCATGGATAAGATGAGCGACGGCGTTGCCGAGAAGATGATGCGGATGATCGCGCCGATTGCCATGGATGTTCATGCGATTGAGGGGACGTGGAAGCTGGGCCAGAACAAAGATGATGCGGCACGTTTGGGCGGAGCGGATGGCGTTGCCGCGGCAGATATGGGGGCCGAAACGGATGTGTTGGCTGCGCTGATGA
>CAYWIR010000005.1:16034-18852 GCA_964458375.1 uncultured Neptunicoccus sp. | reverse complement strand
ACACCTCAGTTGTTGCATGATTCATCATGGTCCGAATGGGCCGAATGGTTAGGCCGTTACCCAAAGCCTGCCGCATATCCACAAGGATCACAGACAGGCCCGCAGTCTTTTTCATCCCCTCAGCCAAAGGCGTTGTGCGGGCCAACAGCAGCATAAGATCAGAATGTTCGGCGCGGCTGGTCCATATTTTTTGACCGTTGATGACAAAGCTATCCCCATCCAAAACCGCTGTGGTTTTAATTGCGCCCGTATCCGTACCAGATGTAGGTTCTGTCACGCCGAAGGCCTGCAATCGTAAATCACCTGATGCAATTTGGGGCAGATAAGTTTGCTTTTGTTCAAGCGAGCCATGCCGCAGCAGCGTACCCATTGTGTACATCTGCGCGTGACAGGCTCCGCCATTGCATCCGTTTGCTTGCATTTCTTCCAAAACAGCGGCCGCCGCTGACAGTGGCAACCCAGCCCCGCCATACTCCTCAGGGATCAGAACCGACAACCAACCCGCTTTTGTCAGTTCTTCGACAAACGCTGTCGGATAAGTCATATCGCGGTCCAATTCCCGCCAATACGGGCCTGGATATTTCTCGCACAGCTTCGCAACAGCGGCCCGCAAATCAGAGTAATCGGTGCTCATGGTCTTCCTCAATTCTGTTGGCCTACCCTGTCTGTAATTGTGGCGCTGAACAAGCGCAGTGCGCAAACAATCTGCGGTTTGCTGTTTCGGGCTTGGCAAAAACCGCGTGATCTTACAAAACTTGTATCTAGGAACAGTGAAAGCGATCTTGCGCCACTGCACACGCCCAACCCTAGGGATCACCGCCATGACGTCGCCTATCCGCTCAATTGACCTAAATTCCGATCTCGGAGAGAGTTTCGGCCCTTGGCAAATGGGTGACGACACAACCATGCTTTCCATCGTCACCAGCGCCAATGTGGCCTGTGGCGGTCATGCAAGTGATCCTGAAACCATGTTTGAAACGCTGACGTTGGCGAAGAAGAACAATGTGATCGTTGGTGCGCATCCGGGATACAACGACAAAGAAGGCTTTGGACGGCGTGTGATCCCCATGAACCCCGGAGAAATTGGCCGTATGGTCGTGGCGCAAATTGGGGCGTTACAGGCCATCGCGAAACTGGCAGATACCAAAGTGTCCTATGTCAAAGCCCATGGTGCGTTGGCAAATTTTGCAGCGGCCAATGCTGAGGCTGCCGCAGAGCTGGTTTCGGCCATTAAAGCCTTGGGCGACCTTACCATTCTGGCAATTTCAGGCACTGAGGTCGAAAAAGCAGCCAAAGCCAGCGGCGTGCCTGTTTATTCAGAGATTTTTGCCGATCGTGGGTATTTGTCCTCAGGCCAGCTGGTGCCACGCGGACAAGATGGTGCGATGATCCACGATCCAAACGAAGCCGCAGACCGATTGCTGCACATGCTGGAAACAGGACTGATGCCTGTTATCGATGGCCCACCAATTAAGCTGGACGCGCATTCGATTTGTGTGCACGGCGACGGGCCAAGTGCTGTGGCTATGGCGCAGGAAATTCATCAAAAGCTGACCAATTCTGGTATCACCATTCGCAGCTTTTTACCCGCCTGATATGATGCCCACTTTCAAACCCGTGGCCGACAGCGGTGTCCTGATTGAATTTGGAACGCACGTGGATGATGCCTTAAACAAGCAGGTAATCGCGCTTGATCACGCCATTGCGGCAGCAGACATAAATGGCATTCAAGAAACTGTGCCAGCATTGGTGAACCTGTTGGTGGTCTTTGACCCCCTCCAAACAACCCATGCACAGATCGAAGCGGAGGTTCGCGCCTTATTTCCGTTGAACATGGCGCAAGACAACGGCGGAAGAACGCATCATGTTCCCGTATGTTATGACGTGGAACTGTCGCCTGATTTGTTGGCGGTTGCTGAGGCTGTTAATCTGTCTGTGGAAGATGTCATCACGGCCCATTTATCCTGCGACTTGCGTGTGTCCATGTACGGATTTGCGCCAGGGTTCGCCTATCTCTCAGGTGTTTCGCCCCAGATTCAAGTGCCCCGCAAACCCTCTGCCACGCGGGGTATTCCCAAAGGGCGGGTTATGATTGCAGGGCCGCAATGCCTGATCACAACTGTGGTGATGCCGACAGGGTGGTCCATCATTGGTCGCACACCTTGCGACGTCATTTTGGACGACCCCGATAAGCCCTTTCTTTTTGACGTGGGCGACACAGTGGTCTTTGATCGTATCACACGCGCTGATTTGCCAGCTGAACTGCAATCACCATGAGCACCGCGCGGTTCAAAGTACGTTTTGCAGGACCTTTGGTTTCGATCCAAGACACTGGGCGCATTGGTCATTTGCGATTTGGGGTGTCTTCTTGTGGCCCAATGGATCGCTTTGCATTTCATGCCGCCCATGCGCTGCTTGCAAACCCATCCCCGAGCCAAGCGGTAGAGGTTTCCTTAGGTGGGTTGCAGTTAGAGTGCATCGAAGGCGAAACAACCATCGCCATCGCAGGGGGTGCGTTTGACATAACTTGCGGGGGCAAGGCGACACAGGACTGGGGTGTTTTCACCGTGGTCCAAGGTGACAAAATTTCCATCCGTGGGGGCGCATGGGGCAGTTGGTGTTATCTTGCTTTTGCCGGAGATTTACAATCATCTGAATGGCTTGGCTCTGCTTCTACCCATTCCATGTCTGGCCTTGGGGGCGGTGCGTTGGCATCAGGTGCAGACATCACCGTATCAAACGCGCAGGTCCGCGAAGCACGCATCGGAACGCTTCCCTGCCCTACATGCGCCAAACCGACCAAAGTGTTTCGCGCCGT
>CAYWIR010000005.1:0-15934 GCA_964458375.1 uncultured Neptunicoccus sp. | reverse complement strand
TCGGAACGCTTCCCTGCCCTACATGCGCCAAACCGACCAAAGTGTTTCGCGCCGTGTTAGGCCCGCAAGATCAGCATTTTGACCCAGCGTCCGTCAGCCGTTTTTTTGACGAACCTTACAGCGTCACCGATGCATTTGATCGCATGGGAGCACGTTTGGACGGCGCAACATTGACCCTGAACAACGCTTTGTCGATCCCTTCAGAACCTATCATCCGCGGTTCGGTCCAAGTATCTGGCGATGGTGTGCCAACAGTGTTGCTGGCCGATCATCAAACAACGGGCGGGTATCCAAAAATTGCAACACTCCTATCCTGTGACACGGATAGGTTCGCACAACTGCGCTCTGGCGATTTGGTGCAGTTCAAGACCGAAACGGCTGAAGACGCGATTGAAATTGCGCAAAGTGAAGCCGCGTTGAAGACCCAAACACTTGAAGAAATTGCAGCGCCGCGAAAATCGCTGGAAGAAAAACTCCGCAGCTTAAACCTGATTGATGGAGTCGTTGCAGGCGACTGAGCTCATTCTTGTGGCGGGGCACCGCCTGCTTTGGTCCCAGCTTCGATATAACCCGCCAAAGCGTCTGGAATTGCCGCACCTGTTACAGGTTGTTTGTAGTCTGCTAACACCTGCTGCCAAAGTGCGGTTGCCCGTTCTTCTGATGTCTGCGCGCCGTTTTCTGTCCAGCTGCCATGGTTGGACAGGTCGGCTACGATGGGCGCATAAAAGGCGGTGTCGTAACGCTCCATCGTGTGTTGGGTTGCAAAGAAATGGCCCCCCGGTTCCACGTCCGCCAAAGCATCAAAACCAATCTCTGCATCATCTGCGCGCGGCTTTACACACATCTCGGCCAGCATTTGCAGCGCTTCGATATCGTTGATGAATTTTTCATATCCAAACGTCAGCCCACCTTCGAGCCAACCAGCAACATGCAGGTTCAACGTGGCATTTGCCATCATCCCCCCCCACATGCCATTCACGGTTTCTGTCGCCCCCTGCGCATCCGCAATATTCGACGCCGCGCCAGAGGCTGACCGCCACGGCATCCCAATATGACGGGCCAATTGGCCAGACCCTATCTGCAATTTGATATGTTCAGGTGTGCCAAAAGCAGGCGAGCCAGATTTCATATCCACGTTGGAGGCAAAGCCACCGTAACTGATCGGCGCGCCTGCTTGTGTCATTTGGACCAAAACAATGGCCGCCAATGCCTCTGCATGTTGCAGGGCAAGAGCGCCAGAAATGGAAATGGGGGCCATCGCCCCAGCCAAACAAAACGGTGTAATAACAGACATTTGCTTGTTTCGTGCAAAGTCGATCAATCCTTGCGCCATGGGGTTATCAAGCATTCGGGGTGAGTTTGAATTGATGACGGTTATGGCCCAAACACCATCCGTAAAGTCATCATCAGACAGGTTAAATCCCGTGCGGATCATCTCAAAACTCTGGAACGTTTGCGCTTGGCCACGGGCATAGACATTTATCGGTTTTTCCGCCCAAGTCATCTGTGCCTTAATCATTTCATAATGGCGCAAATGGGCTGGTATATCTTGTGGCTCGGCAGACGGCCCCAACAAATGAATGACATCAAAATGCTGCTGCAGTTTTGTGGCCTCAACATAAGCGTTCAAATCGCCTGGGCGGCGGCCGCGTATTCGATCACTTGCATTCGGGCAGCCTGCGCCTGCCTGAAAGATCATCGCCCCATCTTCATATATCTGATCACGGATCGGGTTGATCCCACGCAAATGGATGGATTTTGGCGCGGTCTTTAAGGCCGCTTCGACCAGATCGCGGCCAATGAACACCATATCGTCAACAATTTTGGCCCCAGCTTTCGCGTAAATTTCCCGCGCCTCTGGCAACAACACTTTGATACCCAAGTCCTCTAGCACCCGCAGCGCTGTGGCGTGGATATTGCCAACTTCATCGGCGCTAAACACGGTTTGGGGCTGAAACGGATGACGCAGTTGGCGGTAATTTGGCGCCCGTTTTGGCGCAGTGCCTTCGGCGCGAACACGGCCGCGACGACCAGCACGCTTTCGTGTGTCTTGACCTGTCATCGCGAAGTCTCCTCATTCATTTAGGGCAAGTGTGACCCTGTGTACGAAACCGATACAAGTCAGATCACCACATCACCTGCCCGTCTGCAACACTCGCGACAGTGACTGCGACAGGCCAAACAAAAAGCGCCCCGCACAAGGCAGGGCGCTTTCTTTCAAGTCTCGAGGATGGGTTAGGCTAGATCGAAGCGATCATTGTTCATAACCTTGGCCCAAGCCGCGACAAAATCGTTTACGAAGGCGCCTTTTGCATCATCAGAAGCGTAAACCTCGGACAAAGCCCGCAATTGCGAGTTGGAGCCAAAGATCAAATCCACTGACGTTGCTGTCCACTTTAGATCGCCGCTTGTACGGTCACGACCTTCAAATACATCGTCTGCATCATCAATTGGCTTCCACTCGGTCATTGTGTCGAGCAGGTTCGTAAAGAAGTCATTGCTTAGCGTGTCTGTTTGCGTCGTGAACACGCCATGTTCTGACCCATCTGTGTTCGTGCCAAGCATCCGCAACCCACCTACAATTGCAGTCATTTCTGGTGCAGTCAGGTTCATAAGCTGTGCTTTGTCGACCAACATTTCTGCAGGCTTTGCAAAAGACAGGCCTGAGAAGAAGTTGCGGAAACCATCAGCACGAGGCTCTAGATGGGCGTAGCTTGCCACATCTGTTTGATCCTGTGTGGCATCCGTACGACCGCCCGTAAACGGAACATCAACAGAAACGCCTGCGTTTTTCGCAGCGATTTCCACACCAACATTCCCTGCAAGAACGATCAGATCGGCCATGGACAGATTTGTGTCGAGCCCTTCAAGAACGGTAAGCACTTTGGCCAGTTCAGCTGGGTTGTTTACAGTCCAGTTTTTCGCAGGGTCAAGACGGACGCGCGCGCCATTGGCACCGCCGCGCATGTCTGAACCACGGTAAGACGCCGCAGATGCCCATGCAGTGGACACCATTTGCGATACAGACAAACCAGAAGCAGCAATCGCGTCTTTGGCAGCGCTTACATCCGCCGCAGACGGTGCGCCGTTTGAAGCTGGCAATGGATCTTGCCACAGTTCTTCAGAAGCAGGAACCAGCGGACCGTGATAGCGGGCTTTTGGTCCCATATCGCGGTGTGTCAGCTTGTACCAAGCTTTCGCAAATGCCTCTGCAAATTGATCTGGGTTCTCATGATAACGGCGTGAGATTTTCTCATAGATTGGGTCTGTGCGCAGTGCCAGATCAGCCGTTGTCATCATTGGTGCCCAAGACTTTTCGGGGTTGTGCGCATCAGGTACGGAACCTGCGCCTTCACCACCTGCAGGGATCCACTGGTTTGCGCCTGCTGGGGATTTTGTCAGTTCCCATTCATAGCCGAACAGGACGTCAAAATAGTTGTTGTCCCATGCCGTTGGCGTTTGCGACCAAGCGCCTTCAATGCCAGAGGAAATCGTGTGCTCACCGTGACCTGGGCCATACGTTGACTGCCAACCCATGCCTTGGGCCGTGATGTCCGCGCCTTCTGGTTCTGGCCCGACGTATTTGTCAGGATCGCCAGCGCCGTGGGCCTTACCAAAGGTGTGGCCGCCTGCGACCAGTGCAACGGTTTCTTCGTCATTCATAGCCATTCGCGCGAAGGTTTCACGGATATCGCGTCCAGAAGCCATTGGGTCAGGGTTGCCGTTTGGCCCTTCTGGGTTCACGTAGATCAGACCCATCTGAACCGCGCCCAGATTGCCTTCCAGCTCACGATCGCCAGAATACCGCTCATCTGCCAGCCATTCACCTTCTGGACCCCAATAGATGTCTTCTTCAGGCTCCCAAATGTCAGGACGGCCAAAAGCGAAGCCCGCAGTTTTAAAGCCCATGGATTCAAGCGCAACTGTGCCCGTGTAGACCAGCAAGTCAGCCCAAGAAATCGCTTGGCCGTATTTCTTTTTGATCGGCCACAACAACAGACGTGCTTTGTCGAGGTTTACGTTGTCAGGCCAGCTGTTAAGCGGCGCAAAACGCTGTGCACCCGTGCCAGCACCGCCGCGACCATCGCCAACGCGGTATGTGCCTGCTGCGTGCCAAGACATACGAATGAAGAACGGGCCGTAATGGCCATAATCCGCAGGCCACCATGGCTGGCTGTCGGTCATCAGATCGTTCAAATCTTTACGCAGAGCTTCCACGTCCAAAGACTTAAGCGCCTCTGCGTAGTTAAAATCAGGGTTCAGTGGATCAGCTTTTTCAGAATTCTGATGCAAAGGCTTCAGGTTCAGCGCATTTGGCCACCAACGCTGGTTTGCTGTGCTGCCTGTTTTGTTTTGCGCGCCGTGAATTACGGGGCATTTACCGCCATCAATGGGTGATCCGTCCATGGAACTCTCCTGTCTGTTATTTGGAATCAGTGACACCGCAGAGGCGTCAACTTGGAATGGTTCTAACAAAACCCAGCCATTAGCTTAAGTTCTATTTTCTGATAGTTGCGATAATTTTTATTTATCAATAACCAATTGCGCAGCCGTCTTTGCGCGGGTCAGAGCCGCCTGTTAGCACGCCCTCCTCCCAATCAATCCAAATCGCTTGCGAGCCACCAATTGGGATTTTGGGGTCGGACACGTTGTGACCCATGGCAGAGAGCTCGTCGCGGATGGCTTGGGGTACAGCAGTTTCGATTTCCACTTCGCCAGTGAATGGGTCAACCATGGAGCGCGGTGCATCCATCGCCTCTTGCACATCCATGCCGTAATCGAAAAAGCGACTGAGGAATTGTAGGTGACCAAAGGCCTGATATTCGCCCCCCATCACGCCAAATGGCATCACTGCTTTGCCGCCTTTGGTCAGCATACCTGGAATGATTGTATGAAGAGGACGTTTGCCGCCATCGATACAGTTTGGATGTCCCCGCTCAAGCGAGAATCCATGCCCACGGTTTTGCAGCACAACGCCCGACTTTGGTGCTGTCAGACCAGAGCCCCACCCGTGGAACAACGTGTTGATAAAGCTGGCCGCGTTACGGTCTTTGTCCACGACACTGATATAGACGGTGTCCTCATGGCGGGTCAGCGGGATTTCAGCAGGAGGGATCGTTGCTTGATCCTCGTTGATCTGTGCGCGCATCCGCTCGGCGTAATCTGAGGACAGGATTTCTTCGATTGGCACATCAGAATAGGCAGGATCTGCGAGGTACATGTTGCGTGCACGATAGGCCAGACGACATGCTTCCAGCTCTTGGTGGATGCGTTTGGTCGTGATCGGCCCTTCTGTGCCAGCATCAAAGCCGCTCATCACATTTAACAACAACAAAGCAAACAACCCCTGCCCGTTTGGCGGGCATTCATGCACGGTATGGCCGTGATATTCCGTGCTGATCGGCGTCACATAATCACCGCTGGTATTGGCGAAATCATCAAGCGTATGTAGCCCGCCTTTGCCTTGCAAATAGCTGACGATGTCTTCGGCCACATCACCGCGATAAAACGCATCACGGCCGTTGTCCGCGATCAATTGCAATGTTGCGGCCAGAGCGGTTTGTTTGTGCAACTGGCCCACTTTTGGCACTTCGCCGTTTGGCAAGAATATTGCGGCTGTGCTGTCTTCGGCTGCGATCAAGGCTTTGCTGTTTGTCCAATCCGCGTGTACGCGCGATGATACGGGATACCCATCACGGGCATAGGCAATGGCTGGCTGCAGAACTTCGCCAA
Organism: uncultured Neptunicoccus sp.; assembly: GCA_964458375.1. Lineage (GTDB taxonomy): Bacteria > Pseudomonadota > Alphaproteobacteria > Rhodobacterales > Rhodobacteraceae > Amylibacter. Next base: position 10,201 of record CAYWIR010000005.1, on the reverse strand, counting down.
GTGACATGCGACCATGCTCCGCCAACAGCTTTGACCACGCATCAACAGCACCTGGGACCGTCACAGAATGGGGCGAGCGGCGTTCAAATTCGGTGATGCCTTGGGATTCAAAATAATCAATGGTCGCCGCTGCGGGCGCTTTGCCTGACCCGTTAAAAGCAACGACCTTGTCTGTCCCGTTGGGGGCAAACAAGCAAAAGTTATCTCCACCGATTCCTGTTGACCCAGGCTCCACAACACACTGAACAGCGCAGGCCGCGACCGCCCCATCCATGGCATTTCCGCCTGCCTTCAAAACTTCAATGGCAGCTTGGCTTGCCAAAGGATGGGAGGTTGCGGCCATCCCATTTGGTGCATGAACAGGAGAGCGGCCAGGACGTTCGAGATTGCGCATAGGAACCTTCAATGTTGGAAAATGGTTTTCCCAACACTATGACATCGCCGCGCCAAGATGCCAGTGTCTTTTACAGCTTTGCGATATGGTCCTGAAACGTATGCGCGGCCCGCCCCCAAACACCCGTTTCCATGTCATCCAAAGCGTTTAGATACGGCAGCAGTTGGCCTGCATAGTCTTCACTGCTTTCAACGGGCAACATGGATGGAAGATTATCAATGGCCATCACATCTAGCGGGTTTTCAGACGGCCCAACCCGAACAATTGGATCCGCAAAGGTGGTGGATTGATCATAGATCGGAATGGGATTGTAACTGCTGTTTGGATCACAAGACACATCAGCGATCACCGTTAACCTGCGTGGAGACATTACCGCTGATTTAGGGACGAAGACAGGAACCTTTGGGCCTGCTAGAATGCAGTTTACAAACAGATTGTGGGTCAAAATTTCTGGGAAAGGCCCGCCATGCGCGGTTTCAGCCATATCCCATTTGGTGCTCGGCAAATCCAACGCTGCGAATAAATCTGCTGCACCTGTGCCGACACGCCCAAGGGCGCCGATTATGAGTGATGAAAACGCGGCCACATCTTCGGGTGCAACCTGTTTCAAACCCTGCTGCAACTCCGCCACCAAAGTATCTTTGGACGTGTAAACCCCAATAGATTGCATATCCGTCGCACAGCGTTGAGCAATCCACGTCATCACACCAACCGCAGCCCCAGCGAAGCCTGCCCAATACCCAAAGGCCGCGATGCGCCGCCCAGATGGTTCAACCAAATATTCCAGATCGTAAAGCGTGCCACCACCCCGCTTGAAACGCGCCAAAAGATGGGGACCATCCGCCTGACCTTTAAACGCGTGACCAAACATGATGTGGCGATGCTGCAGATCGGGACCGTCTGCGTTCAACTCTTTCAAACCAAAGATGATCGCGTCTTTCGGCGCGTCCATCCATGCGTTTGCCGATGCAATTTCACATCCAACGGCGCGATACCCGTCTATTTCAATGGCGCGAGCCTCGCTGTTTTCTACGGTAACTCTGTGGCCGTCTTTGAGCAGGCTTTGCGCCCCATCTGGGGTCAAACCAACCCGCTGTTCAAACGCGCGTTGTTCCGCACGCACCCAAATATGTGCCATGATGTTTTCCTTCAGTCTGCTTGACCACTATGTCTGACGGCGGGAAAACATGCCACCAAACAGGCTTGCGCCTGCAAAAATACTCGCAGCGACGCAGACGATTGTTGGGCCTGTTGGCGTGTCAAACTGGAAGGATATTGCCAAGCCGCCAATCGCAGAGGCCGAGCCGAAGATCGCGGCAAGCACTGCCATGCGTTCAGGCGTGCTGGAAAACGGTCGCGCTGCCGCCGCTGGGATGATCAGCAATGACGCGATTAACAACACACCAACCACCTTTATGGCCACCGCAATAACAACTGCCAGCGCAAGGGTCAGGATCAACTGCTCCCGCTTGGGATCAATACCAGAAGCATGTGCCAAATCCGCATTGAGGGTTGTGGTCAGCAGCGCCGACCATCGCCATGACAGCAGTGCGATAACGGCAACGGCCCCCAACCAAATAACGGCCAAATCCAATTTCCCAACGGCAAGAATGTCCCCAAACAAATATGCCATCAGATCAATACGCACCCCAGTCAAAAATGACACTGCAACAAGGCCGATGGCCAATGCAGAATGGGCCATGACCCCCAGCACCGTGTCCATCGCATAGCCGCGATTTCCCAAAGTAGACACAGCAACAGCGGCAACCAGAACCACGCCAAGCACCCCAACAGTTATGGAAATATTGAGCGCCAACGCCAGAGCGACCCCCAAGATCGCAGCATGAGCCGTTGCATCACCAAAATAAGCCATGCGCCGCCATACAACAAAACACCCAAGGGGGGCCGCAGCCAAGGCCACACCTACGCCTGCAAGGGCTGCGCGGATCAGGAAACTGTCAAGAAAGCTCATTCCGCGGCCTCGTGTTCATGGTCATGTTCATGATCATGACTGTGATTATGTTCATGCCGATAAAGCGCCAAAGCGCCTTGCGTACCAGACCCAAACAAAGCGCGATATTCTGGTGCCGAGGCCACATGTTCAGGTGCACCCTCGCAGCACACATGCCCATTCAGACAAATAACACGATCAGATGCGGCCATAACTACATGCAATTCATGGCTGACCATCAAAACAGCGCAGCCGATTGTTGACCGAATGTCTGCGATTTGCGCATAAAAAGCCGCAGAACCTGCTTGATCGAGCCCTTGTGTCGCTTCGTCTAGGATCAAGACCTCTGGCTCTGTCAGCAACGCACGGGCCAGCAACACGCGCTGAAATTGCCCACCAGACAACCCCGCCATCTGCCGCGTTTGTAGGTGCGTTACACCTGCCTGCTCCAACGCGGCGATAATCCGATCTTTTGAGGATTTGCGCGGTAGGTTCAAAAACCGTTCAACAGTTAAAGGCAAAGTTGGATCAATATGCAGCTTTTGCGGAACATACCCAATGCGCAGATCAGGCTTGGTCCGAATGGTCCCATGACTAAGCGGGACAGCACCAATAATACCGCGCAACAACGTGGATTTACCCGAACCGTTAGGCCCAACGATCGTCACAATCTCCCCTGCTGACAAGGTAAAATCTACACCATGCAGTACATCGTCTCCGCCAAAACTGACGGACATATGTTTCGCTTCGATCAGGCTCATGGTGTCGTTTCAGTCTGACATTTTGGGCAGATACCCTCTGCCTCTACCACGGTGCGTTCGATTTTAAACCCTGCATCATTGGCGGCTTTGGCCAAAACGCTTGTTTCCAATTCTGTCTGAGATTCCGCTATTGCGTCGCAGGCTTTACATATCAGAAAGGTCGGAGCGTGGTCATGGCTGGGATCCGTACACGCCACAAAAGCGTTCAAGCGTTCGATTTTGTGCACAAACCCATTATTCACCAAAAAATCCAGCGCGCGATAAATCACGGGCGGCTGCGAACCGAGCCCTTCGTCACGCAAAAAATCCAACAGTTCATAGGCCCCAAGCGCGCGGTGCTCTTGCAACAAAATTTCAAGCACACGTCGCCGCACAGGCGTCAATTGCAACCCTGCTTTGACACAATGTTCGCCTATTTTTTCGATGCTACTCTGAATGCACGTTGCGTGGTCGTGCTGTTCAAAACCAATGCTGCTCATGGGATCATCCAGAATTATTTTACGCCCTCTTGATATGTTATATAGTAACATCTATCAAGCCAATATGAAACAAACATTCTCCTTCAACCCGACCTTCGCCCTTTGCCTCACCTGCCTTCCTGCCAGCGTCGCTTTTGCTGATGCTCCAAAGGTTGTTACCGATATTGCCCCCGTGCATTCATTGGTCGCACAAGTCATGGAAGGCGTTGGCACGCCCCAGCTTTTGATCGAGGCAAGCGCATCTCCGCATTCATACTCTTTGCGACCGTCCCAAGCGACCGCTTTGGGTAGCGCAGATGCCGTATTTTGGGTCGGTCATGAACTGACCCCATGGCTGGAAAAATCCATCGATACGTTGGCGAACAATGCACAAGTCGTCAGCCTGTTGAACGCGCCAGAGACGATGACACTTGAGGTCCGTGAATCCGAAGAGGATCACCATGGGCACGAAGATGAAGAACACGATGATCATAAAGAGCACGATGATCACGAGGAACATGCCGAGCATGAAGAAGATGGCCACGACGATCACAAAGAGCATGATGACCACGAAGAGCACGACGATCACGAAGAGCATGCCGAACATGAAGAAGATGGTCATGACGATCACGAAGAACATGCCGAACACGAAGAAGAGGGTCATGACGATCACCACGGTCATGCGCACGAAGGCACAGACCCGCATGCATGGCTTGACCCGCTCAACGGCATCGTTTGGCTGAATGCAATCGCAACCGAACTGTCAAAGATCGACCCAGAAAACGCCGAAACTTATCAGGCAAATGCTGAAAAACGCGCCGCTGCGCTGCAATCCCAAGTGTCTGAAATCAAAGCCGCTTTTGAGCCTGTGAAGGAATATAGTTTTATCGTCTTTCACGACGCATACCAATATTTCGATAAACGTTTTGATTTGAATTATGCAGGGTCAATTTCAATCGGCGATGCGTCCAAACCCAGCGCAGCACGCCTGCAATATCTGCGTCAACTGATCGCCAATACCTATGTGGGCTGCATCTTTTCAGAACCGCAGTACAACAGCGGGCTTGTGAATACCGTCATCGAAGGCACCTCTGTAAAAGCAGCTACATTGGATCCACTGGGCGTAGAATTTGAACCTGGACCAGAGCTGTATGGAAACGTTATCAACGACCTGGCCGGCAGCATTACAACCTGCCTGACTCCGTAAACACAACCAAAGCTATTCAGCAGCCATTTGCGGTGTTTCAGGCATCGGGCGAAAGCCTTCGATTGCATCGCGATGCACAGCGGCTTGTTGAATAATTTGCGGTACAGTGATCGCATCTGGCGTTGCAAACAGACTGTTGTTTGCAGCGCCCATTTTTATTCCACTGACATAAGACAGCAGTGGCGCCCCAGCCAAGCTGATCGCGATAGGCAGCAACCACAGTGACACAAAGTTCAAGGCCATTCCCGCAGCCAAAGCCACGCCAAACGCCGTTTCAAACCAATGGAACCGCAGGATCGTCGCCATAGTGTAATGGGACTCGTAGCGTTGTTGCGGCCCCCAATTCTCATGCTGCCCCACGACGATACCGAAAATGGCACGTGTCTGCTGCACCATCAAAATGGGCGCAATGGCCATGGAACCAATCAGCTCAGTCACAAACCCGAGGCCGAACCGCCCTGCCCCACCAAAGCCAGACACACCACCGCTCAGTAACACTTTGATCGCGCCCGCTACTTTTGGGGCGACAAGAAGCAGGTAGACAAAGCCGAGCAACCAAAGACCAAACCTGTCAAACATGGCGAAGTTGATGTAAGCCGATGCAGGCTGCCCTGTTACAAAAGACAGAAGCCCATTGTGTGAACTGGTGCCCAGAAGTGCACCGATAAGAACCAGCGCGAACCAAGCAGGTGACATCAGATACGTCAGCGCGTTTTGTCCCAAATGAAACCGCGATACGGGATGCAGACCGGCGCTGCCCAAAATCCGCAAATGCTGCATGTTGCCTTGGCACCAGCGGCGGTCCCGCAAAACGTAGTCAATCAATGTGGTAGGCGTTTCTTCGTATGTTTCTTGCAGCTCTGGCACCATACGCACGCCCCAACCGGCCCGCCGCAACAACGCGGCCTCTACAAAATCATGGGAAAAGATCAGCGTGTCGCCACCCTTGCGGTTCTTCAAATACGGCAGACCAGCACACGCCGCGAAAGCTTTGGTCCGCACTATCGCATTATGACCATGGTAATTTGCTTCTTCTTGGGACCATGCGGCCTCACCCAAGGATGGGAAGAGACCGAAAGCCGCACTGGCAAACTGCTGCATACGCCCAAAGAACGTGTCGGAGCCGAACAACCGTGGGCAGGTTTGGACAAGGGCCAAGGATGGATCGCTGGCTAGCGTGTCAGATAGCGTCTTGATGCCTTCGCCGCTCATCACGCTGTCTGCATCAAACACCAGCATCGCATCGTAGGCACCACCCCAGTTACGGATCCAATGGGCGATATTGCCCGTTTTGCGATCCGTGTTCTGCATTCGTCTGCGATAATAGATAGGGAAGCCAAGCGACCCATTTTCACGCATATAGCGCATCGTTTCTTCTTCTTTGGCCGCCACTGCGGGATCTTGCGTATCGCTTATTAAGAAGAACGCGTAGCGGTGGAGCGTAGGCAACTTTTGCAACTGTTCCGCCATCGCGGCCACATTGCCAAAAACATGGCTTGGGCTTTCGTTATAAATCGGGGACACCACAGCTATGGTTAACGCCTGTTCCGATTGCACGACTTTATGCTGGGACCGCAGACTGGACAGGACCCCAAGAACGGCCGATGCAAACGTCGCCGCTATCCAAAAGAACGTCACAAGAATGAGGCCAAGCCATAGAGCTTCTAACGCACTAAGCCCATCTGCGCCCAATCGCGTGGCCAAAGCGCCAACCACCAGAAACGTAAGGCCAATGGCTGGTAAAAGAGTGGCCCAACGGCGCCGCCAAACTGAACGGTTTTCTGGTTTTGGACTTGCAGCGGGATCAACAAGAGCCGAAGTGAAATCTTGGACTGGCATATCCAAAGGGCTGCGCGGTGGCATCCATGCGCGACCTGCCACATCTGACACAACCTCGGCAGAGTCACCAAAGTCAGGATGGGCTGGGAATCGCGTGAATGAGTTCATTTGGCCACCCGCGCGCGCCAGGGTTGCGATTTGAACCAACCTGCCAGATACGCCACCCCTGTAATCAGCGCAAAACCGATCAGATTGCCCGTAACAACCTGCCACGTATCACGAGAGGTTTGGTCAAACATGAACCCGATAAAACGGGCCAGAACCATGGAAAACACAAAAACCGCCAGCGATTGTTGACCAACCTTCAAGATGATCTTCAAAATCACCCGCCAAACTTGCGCAAACAAGCCCTGCCCTGTGGCGATAAGGCGTTTACCCCCCTCACCTGCTGCAGCCCAACCCAAATAGGCGAGCGCAAGGAAGTGGAGATATCGGAACAGCCCAAATTCTGTTTTTGTGGTTAAGAATTTGATCTCGCGCGCGATTTCTTTCAGTTCAGGCACTTCGCGTAGAATACGGAAATAGGCGAAGGGCACCGTCACCAGAACGATCACAATGGCCAAAGCAACCAACCATTTGGACAAAGGCGGTTGTGGAAGCCAGCCAGACATCAGCGCGAAGCCCGTAAAGAACACCAACTGCCAGCCAAACGGGTTAAAGAACCACTTACGCTCGCTCCAAGGTTCTGCGGGCATGTGCAAATAGCCCATGTTAGCGCCGAACCAAACGACCAGAACAAAGACAATCGCCACGGCGACGTGCAGGTTCTTCAGCCCGACGACAATCGGCATCATGGCCAGAATTGCGATATACATAGGCAGAATATCGAAATAATTGGGCACATATGTCAGGGTCATTAACCCCATAAGATTGGGCGCCGTGTCATTAAAGAACGGCCACAAGTTAAGCGAGCCGATGTAATCTTTCTTGAACGCTTCGGTGCTGTTCAAAAACGCCATCAAAAGCGCAATAACAAAGAACACCGCGATGTGCGCCCAGTACACCTGCCAAACCCGAAACGCCACGCGGGCCGTGCCAAGGAACCAACCGCGTTTTTCGAACGCTTTGCCAAATGCAATGGCCGAGGCCATGCCAGAACAAAACACAAAAATCTCGGTTGCATCTGAAAAGCCGAAACGCGCAGGAATCCAAAGCGTTAAGAAGTTACCCGGAATATGCGCGATAAGGATGATAAACATCGCGATTCCACGATAAAAATCCAACCGCGGATCACGGATAGTTTGTGGGGCCGCTTGTGTCGGCGAGGAAGTGGGCGCATCGTGCGAAGTCATTGTGTGTCTTATCAAGTATGGAAGTTGAAGCCTGTTGTTTATTCGGCAGCGACGTGTTGTCCAGAGCCAGCCCCATCTAAACCAGCGGCAATCATCTCAAATCTGGCGGCAGCATAGCGATCTTCGGTGCCCCCACGGCGGGTTTTTCGCTCGTTCAGGAATTGCTTTGCTTCGCGCAAAAAGCCACCCCGAATACCCGCATCAATGGTTAAGCGTTCAAACACATCGCGTTGCGCATGGCTGCCACCTGCGGCCTGCAAATTGCACCGCGCTTTGGCCAAGTTTTGAAACGCCGCCTCATAATTCGCCTCACCGAACGCTTCAAGCCCTGCAATGGCAGCAAGGCCCGGATCAGCCATAGCCATGCCAATGTCGTTGGTTGTGTCAGACGCATCCGAATGCATCCGCGACATCATGGACTGGATCGCTGCGTCGCGGTCTCCTCCAACCAGCGCCAGCATATAGTGCAAATCGGCAAAGATCAGACAGCCATCCGCCGTGCGGTTTTCCGAAATATCCGCCAATTCTTCCCAACGGTTGCCAACATCAATGCCTTCAAGCTCCATTCGGCTCAGCAAAGACGTTGCATTGGAAATATCGCGGTAGTCATCTGTTTTGTCTTTGCGAATTTCGGAATCATAAAGTGCGAACACATGGTCTACATGGCCTTGGTCAAGATGCATCAGCGCCTTGTGCCACCAGACGTGATAGCGGAAATTGTTGCAATGCGCCCAAGCCTGTTCGCGCCCGTCAAGCCACTGCAATCCGCCTTTGGCATTTCCCGTCATATCGTACACGTGCGCCACGGCATGCAGCCCCCACGCATCATCAGGGGCAAATTCCATACCCTTGGTGCCTGCTTTTTCCGCCCGCGCATATTCGCCCGTTTCTTCCAAGGCAAAGGCATGACAGCCGTGAATGTAGCCAAACCCTGCGTGGCTTTCGTCATAAGACGGCAAAACAGCTTCGACAGATTGGCGTAACATTTTGATATCGCCAAGAATGAAGGAAATCGCGTGGCTGATCTTCATGGCCAGCGCATCTTGTGGTGCCAAAATCAGCACATCTTCCATGCAATCGCGTGCAGCTTTGGGATGCTTGTTCAACCAATGGCCCAAAGCAGCGACAAACTTACTTTCACGCGGCGTTGCGGGCATGGATTGCAACGCTTTTTGGGCCGCGATGTAGGCATCTTGGGCTGTTTGGATCAATTCACGACGACCCAACATCAAATAGAAAAGCCCTTTGGCAGCGTGTGCCATGGCAAAATTTGGCTCTGCCTCTATCACTGCTCCAAGGTGCGTTGGTGTGACAGCCGCATGTGCCAGAAAACCCAACTGCATCTTGTCCCATTCATCCCGCGTTGCGGCGTTCGTCAAAGAAAGTGTATTTCCAAAAATGTCAGTCAGCATCGGTTTTCCTCGCGTGTTCCCACTCTCGATAAACTGGTTTTCCCGTGGAACCTATGGCAACAGGCTTCAGATAACGCGCAAGTGATCAGGCGTGTTTAAAGCTGGCTAAAAAACGTGCAAATTTCTGATTTGACTGTGTTTTTCGGCCTCACCCATGAGTGTGTTTAGATACGCCCATCGTAAGAGGCCCGATCAATTTCTGCTGCGATCACGGTGAAACGATCTGCGCTTTGTGCGTCGATCAGTGCCTGTTTCAGCGCCTCGCGATCAGAAACCGTTACGCCATGGCCACCCAGCGCCCTGCCAAGGGCAGCAAAGTCATGGCGGCCGAAATCAACGCCTTGATTCTTCATCTGTTTTTGGCGTTGCTTCAGTTCGATCAACGCAAGGCTTGCATCCACAAACACCACAAAGATGGCGTTGATGTTCTGTTCAGCAGCCGTCGCAAGTTCACCCGCCACCATTAAGCACCCAGCATCCCCAGAAAACGAAACAACTGTACGCTCTGGGTCAGCAATTTTTGCACCCATCGCCAAAGGAATGGCACAGCCCATGGTGCAAAAAGCAGAAGACTGCATCATGCCACGCGGCTCTGTGCATTCCCACATTTGGGACACCAAAATCCGATGGGCTCCGCTATCGGCGGTTGCCAATGTGTTGTGGGGCAAAGTTGTTCGGCACACGTCAACCACCGCCGCAGGCCCCCAATCTTCATCCTTTGGGAATGCAGCAGCGAGTGCGGTTTTTAATGTATCGACCTGCCCGCCATTCCAAGTGTCTTGTGGGGTTGCAGCCGTTTCAATTGCACGCAAGGTTGCACCCGTGTTTGCAACAAAGTTGATGGTCCCTTGATGCATATAGTGATCGTTTTCCACGCATGAAATATC
>CAYWIR010000004.1:0-19582 GCA_964458375.1 uncultured Neptunicoccus sp. | reverse complement strand
GTTCCACGGCCCACGTCCCGTCCTTCATTCGCACCATCGATCAGTTCAAAGCCAAAGGCGTAGACGAAGTAATTTGCGTGTCCGTCAACGATGTATTTGTCATGCAGGCATGGGGCGAACAAACTGGCGCAACCGAGGCCGGCATCCACATGCTCGCCGATGGTGACGCATCCTTCACCAAGGCAATGGGCCGCGACTTTACCGCACCTCCAGTTGGATTGATTGACCGTTCCAAACGCTACGCGATGATCGTAGAAGACGGCAAAATCACCACCTTGCAAGAAGAAGAAAACCCCGGCGTCTGCGATGTTTCAGGCGGCGAGGCGTTACTCGAAGCGGTTTAAAACCTTCACCACTTTACAATGTCAAAGGGGGCCACAATCGGCCCCCTTTTTCTTGGGAATAATACCCAAAATCCTTATGCGTCTGCGCGCACAACTGTCGTTGTTGGAAAGGGAATATCAATCCCACCCGCATCCAGCGCATCTTTGGCTTGTCGTGTCAGATCGAACTTCACATCCCAATAATCACCGGCATCGACCCAGACCCGCAGGGTGAAGTCCACCGAGCTGTCTCCCAAATTGGTCACTTTCAGAAACGATTCAGGCGACGTTAAGATACGGTCATCCCCATCAATCAGCTTTTGCAAAATCGCTTCAGCGTCTTTCAAATTGCTGCCGTAACTGACCCCAAACACCAAATCCACACGCCGCGTATCGTGGAACGAATAGTTCTTGATCGCATCGCCAAAAACTCTGCCATTTGGGATAATCACCTGAACATTGTCAGGTGTCGCCAGCTCCGTGGTGAACAAATTAACTTCCTTCACCGTACCCGCAAACCCGCCAAGCTCTACATAATCGCCAATCTTGAACGGGCGGAAGATCACCAGCATCACACCCGCTGCAAGGTTTGCCAGCGTGCCCTGCAATGCCAAGCCAATGGCCAACCCAGCCGCACCAACCACCGCCACAAGGCTCGTGGTCTGGATGCCAAACCGCGCCAGCACAAAAATACCCGCAAAGCCGATAATCGCATATCGCGCAATGCTGCCGATAAACGTAAACAGCGTTTCATCAATGTCTTCGTATTCACGCGAAAACCCGATGATGTATTTGCGCAGCAGCCCACTGATCCATATCGCCGCAATCAAAATCGCGCCCGCATAGATCACATTCATAATCACCGTAGCAATCCACTCCATGTCTTCACTCCTTTAAGACGCCAGCGCGTCCATCTTCTTGGCCAGCTTCACGTCGCGTTCAGACAGGCCATCCACATCATGGGTGATCAACACCACTTCAACACGGTTGTAAACATTGGACCACTCTGGATGATGGTTCCACTTTTCCGCCCAAATGGCCGCGCGAGTCATAAACCCAAACGCATCCACGAAATTCTTAAACGTGAACTCTTTGCGCATCGCATCGCGCCCATCTTCCATCACCCAACCGTTGGCCAATAACGGCTCTAACACGCTACGATCACTCAACGTCTCGATCATCATCTCCACCTTTGTCTTTGCGAAACGGACCATAGTCCGTCAGCACTTCGATCTCTTCATCCACAGCAGCACGTTCTGCCACCAGATACCGCTCCACCGCATCTCGAAACCCCGGTTCACCGATCCAATGCAATGAATGCACAGGGCTCGGCAAATAGCCCCGCGCCAGTTTATGCTGCCCTTGCGCCCCTGCTTCCACGCGGCCAAGACCATGGGCAATCGCATAATCAATCGCCTGATAATAACAGACCTCAAAATGCAAACACGGGTGGTCTTCTTGGCACCCCCAATACCGCCCATAAAGCGTATCGCGCCCAATCAGGTTCATCGCCCCAGCAACCCAGCGCCCGCCCCGTTCACACATCACCAACAGAATATCGTCGCGCAACTCCTCCTGCGCAATTTCGAAAAATTCACGGCTTAGATACGGCGACCCCCATTTTCGCATCCCCGTGTCCTGATAGAACATCCAAAACGCGTCCCAGTGTTCTGGCTCAATCTGATCCCCTGTAAACTGATGGATCACCCCGCCAAAATTCTGCGCGGTGCGCCGTTCCTTTCGAATGTTCTTACGTTTGCGGGCCGACAACGCCCCAAGGAACGCATCAAAATTCTCATACCCATCATTGAACCAATGAAACTGCTGCCCCGTGCGATGCAACAGGCCCATCTGCGCCCCTGCAATCGCCTCCGCTTCGGTGCAAAACGTGGCATGGATCGACGACAGTTCATTTTGCGCGGCCAATTGCACGGCCCCTTGAACCAACGCCGACATCCCCACATCGTCGCACCCTTCTGCCGTTAAAAACCGCCGTCCTGTGGCAGGGGTGAAAGGCACCGCCACCTGCAACTTGGGATAATATTCGCCACCCGCATTTTCATAGGCGTGGGCCCAGTTGTAATCAAAAATATACTCACCCTGCGAATGGCCCTTTGCATAACAGGGCATCACCCCAATCAATGTGCCAGCGCGGCGCGCCAATACATGCCGTGGTTCCCAGCCCGTGCCAGCGCCAACCGATCCACTGTCTTCCAAGGCCTTCAAAAACCGATAGGTCGTGAACGGATCAATCGCCCGCCCTGTCCCTGCTTCAGGACACGCACACCGATCCCACTCTTCAGCGTCAACCTGATCAAGGCCGCCAACCACCGTTACTTCTATCTGTGCGTCATCCATCATCTTCTCAGACATGGCCTTGGCCCGATAAGGATCAAGCCAAATACCCCTCAAAGGTCACGTTATCGACAATTCGCCGCGCTTCGGCTTCTTGATCCGCCGATGTCACCGTCCAGCAAAATATCGTGGCGCCAGCAGCTTTCAACGCGGCCACCCGCGCTGCGTCCAGATCCTGCACATTATGCGAAATGAAACTCGCGCCGACCCGATCATAATCCAAAATACCAGCCAATTCAGCCAACCATGCCGCGTCAACACCAGGCCAATCCTCTGCCAAAAACGGATCCGTCACGAGACCCCGCGGAACATCTGGCGCAAACGTGGCGCAGTTGGCAACGGAATGTGGATTGAATGACATCAAGGCGACCGCACCCTCATATCCCTTTAAATCCGCACACGCGGCGCGCTCCATATCACCCGTGTTTGGGCCCAGCTTCCCATCTTGGTCTTTAATCTCAATCAACAGCGGCACTCGCCCATCAACCAGCTGCAAGAAGTCCGCAAAGGTTGGAATACCCTCTTCCCCATGGCTCAACCGTATGGCCTGCAATTCTGCCGCTGTGTGCTCGCACACTGCCCCTGCGTGACGTGTCAGGCGGTCCAAAATGTCATCGTGAAACACCATCGGCACACCGTCCGATGACAGTTGCAAATCAATCTCTAACCCATAACCCGCTTGTATCGCAGCCTTCGCCCCAGAAACGGAATTTTCAGGCCGACCAACCCGCACATCATGCAGGGTTCGATGCGCCAGCGGCGCTTTTTTAAATGCATCCAACATCAAGAAATCTGGAAAATACCCTCAACTTCAACGGCCACGCCCATCGGCAAAGACGAACAGCCAACAGCCGCTCGCGCATGGGCGCCCGCATCCCCAAACACCTCGCCAATGAAATCCGATGCACCGTTCACAACGGCGGGATGATCTGTGAAATCGGGTGTGGAATTTACAAATCCACCTAACTTTACCACCCGTTGCAAACGATCCAGATCACCACCACAGGCCTCTTTAAGCTGCGCAATCAGGTTCAGCGCACAGACCCTTGCTGCGTTTTGCCCACCAGCCACATCCATGTCATCCCCCAGCTTGCCCACGATCACCCCATCGCTCCCTTTGGCAATTTGCCCAGACACATACACCATGTCACCGATTACAACATACGGCACATAATTCGCCGCAGGTGCAGGCGCGTCTGGCACCGTATAGCCCATTTCATTCAGCCGCGTTTCATAGGTTCCAGCCATGACATTCTCCAAAGACAAGTTTTGGCCAAGCTACCCCACAAGCCACGACCTGCAAGTGCAAAAGCCTGCTATGCCTTTTTCTTGATCTAAATATCCCAAAACCACCCTGCTTAAACATGGGCTGGTTGGTTCAGCATTAGCCCACGCCAATCAACTTTCGCGAAACGCGCCCTGAAAGTAATCCATAAACGGCTTTGTTAGGTAGCTCATAGGTGATCGTTCTGCGGTTCGGATATACGCCTCTACAGGCATCCCTGGCAGCAATTCCACATCACCCAGCCGCTCCATCTCACCTTCATTTGGCTCAATCTCGGCGGAATAATACGATATCCCCGTAACGTCATCGCGGAACACATCAGCCGACACCTGAATCACTTTGCCAAAAATTTCTGGCGTTGTGCGCTGATCAAACGTGGAAAACCGCAAACTCGCATCCTGACCCACATGCACCTGATCCACATGGATTGCTTCAATACGGCTGCGAATAACCAATGGGCTTTCGCTTGGCACCACGTACAAGATCGGATCCGCAGGACGCACCACAGAGCGCAAGGCATGAACGGTCAAACCATGCACCACACCCGACATGGGCGCACGCACATCCATCCGCGACAGTGTTTCCTCTAATGACAGCTTACGCTCTACCATCTCAATTTCGGTATAGGTCAAGTCCCGCAAAGTGCTGATCGCCTCTTCGCGCCGCGTCGATGCCAATTGCAGCATCTGAATATCCGTTTCGATGATCTGCGCTTCGCCGCGTGCAGCCGTACTTTCCAACTCACCAATTGATCCCGTCAAACGCGCTGCTTCGCGCCGCAAAGACAGAACACGACTGGCCTGCGCCAATCCTTTGTCGAGCAACGCCTGCTGATCAATCAATTCCATACCAATCAGGTCCACTTGCTCGCGTCCCGATTTCAATTGCGCTTTCACACCTTCGATCTGCAACCGAATCTGCCCTTTGCGCTCGGCCAACTGCTCAATTTGCTGGCGCAACGTGTTGCGCCGCGCTTCAAACAACCGCGTTTGCCCCTGCATCAGGCTCACAGCATCTGCGTCCACGTCCGCTAAGGCCAACAGCTGAGGATCAAAGGTCAAACTCTCCGCCTCATCCCGCTCCGCTTCCAAACGGGCGCGACGCGCGATCATTTCTTTCAACTGCCCATCCACGGCCTTCAACTGGGACCGCAACAACGTATCATCGAAACGGATCAAAACTTGTCCCGCTTCAACGGTGTCGCCCTCTTTCACGTCAATGGCACCAACAACCCCACCTTGGGGGTGCTGCACCACTTGGCGCAGGCTTTCGACTTGGATCATACCGCTTGAAATGATCGCACCTGTAATGGTGGCGAAATTTCCCCAAACGCCCAAAACGCCGAACAAAACGGCCACCGCCAAGGCACCGATCCACAAAGGTCCTTTTGCGGACCACTTCAAAGTGGGCGCTGCGGCAGGGCCCGCGTCCAATTGCAATGTCTTAGGCTGTCCGCTCATGACGCTTTCCCTTTTTGCAAGGCATCAGTAATTTGCGCCACATTGCGCACTTGGTCTTTTAACACATCATCGCGGGGGCCAAACGCCTTGCGCATCCCGTTTTCAAGAACCAGCAAAGTATCACACTCCGCAATCGCCGCAGGACGGTGCGCCATAATAATTACAGATTTCCCATCTGCCTTCATGGCACGAATAGCCTCGTTCAAAGCCTGTGACCCAACACTATCTAGATTGGAGTTCGGCTCATCCAACACCAAAATCAACGGATCACCATAAAGAGCCCGCGCAAGGCCCAACCGTTGCCGCTGTCCACCTGACAAACGGCCACCAAAGTTATCGATGCGCGTATCATATCCATCAGGCTGCTGCAAAATCATCTCATGCGCCCCCGCCTTTTTCGCAGCGGCCACCACTGCATCGCTGTCAGGGTTCTCTGACATTCGTGCAATATTTTCCGCAATCGTCGCATCGAACAGCGTAATATTCTGCGGTAAATACCCGATATATTGACCCAAAACATCAGGATCATAATTATCAAGGGAGGCACCATCCAAACGAATTTTGCCAGACGCTGGCCGCCAAATTCCACAAATCACCCGCGCCAATGATGATTTGCCTGCACCAGAGGACCCAATCACACCCAGCGCCGTACCTGGCTCTACCTTAAACGTCACCATCTTCAGGCTCGCCTGCGTTTCACCCATTGGCACAGCCGTCAGGTTTTCCGCTGTCAGCAATGCTTTGGGGCGCGGCAACGGTGTCCGCGCAACGTCTTCGCCAACGGTTTCCAACAGCCGAGACAGGTTAAACCAACCCTGACGCGCGCGCGTCACCAACGGCCACTGCCCAATGGCCATTTCCACAGGCGCCAAAGCGCGTCCCATCAAAATAGACCCAGCAATCATTGCCCCAGGCGTCAGCTCATTTTGCAGCACCAGATACGCACCAACAGCCAACATTGCTGATTGAAGAAACAACCGAAACGCCTTGGTAAACGACCCAAACACCCCCGTCAGATCGCTGGAACTGATGTTAGAGGCCAAAGACTCATCTCGCAGCTTGCGCCAACGCGACATGACAGCGTTGCGCATCCCCAAGCCTTGCACGGCTTCACGGTCATTGCGCACACCGTCGGAAAATCTGTCAGCATATGCCCCTTGTACATGGGCCTTCAAAACCCCTTGCTTGGACATCCATTGATTCAGAAACGTCATGCCAATCAACAACGCACCACCCGCCAGCGCCAAATACCCAAGCATGGGATGGAAAATGAAAATCGCGATACAGAAAATTGGCGTCCAAGGGATATCGCACACCGCGAACAACGCTGGCGATGTCATCAACTTTTGCACCGACTCCAGATCCCGCAGGCCAGATTGCGCCTTATCTTCCGACCCCGCCACAGATGGCGCACGCAGCACCGCCTTAAACACGCGCTCATCCAAATCCGTTTGAAACTGCGCCCCTGCTCGCGCCAAAACACGGCCCCGCGCCCAATCCAAAAAACCGAACAAAGCATACAGCAACGCTACCAATGCAAACAACGCTGTCAGCGTCGCTTCGGATCGGCTCCCAAGCACACGGTCATAGACTTGCAGCATGAAAATCGGACCCGTCAGCATCAACAAGTTCACAAAAATACTGAAGAACCCAACAGATATGAACAAACCACGACTGCGCTTGCGCACATCGCGCAACTCCGCCAGCCCCACGGGGTAATGCATCTTTTCGCCGACCATAGACTTTGCCTCGGTGTAATTACTTCTTTGATTTAAGCGGTGTCTAACAAAACTGACTATGAAAAACCACCAATGCCGCTCTACTTATGCAGAATTTCCTAGTAAACCTGTGCGCTAGGACACAGTTTGCACAAGAAACGCACGAATTCTGCAAAAATTAGGCTGATTTTTGCTGTGGAATAAAAATTCCATCGGATTAAATGGACTCTCATCCAAACCTAGGGCAGAAAAACAACATAAATTTCAATTTCTAAGCGCCTTATCGACACTTTTCACTGATCCGCGTATGACAGCGGTTCAATAACTCTAAAAACGTTGCTCCTTATGATACGTAAAATCCTTCGTGTTTTGATCCCAATTACCACGCTTGCTGTTCTGTCAGCATGCTCTTCGCCGCAATCAAGTCAGGCCATCCACGACCCTGACGAAGCCGCGAACCGCAAAGTGCACAACTTCAACAAAGCGTTGGATCGCAACCTTGTGGCCCCAATTGCACGCGGCTACGGAAAAACCGTACCATTGCAAGCAGATCGCGCGATCAGCAATGCCGCGTCAAACCTCGCCATCCCCGGTGAGATCGTGAACTCTGTCCTGCAATTCCGCTTTGAAGATGTCATCACAAACACAATCCGTTTCACCACAAACACCATCTTCGGACTCGGCGGCCTTTTCGATGCCGCAACTTTCCTCGGCATGGAAGAAGACGTGGACACAGATTTCGGCGAAACACTGGCCGTCTATGGCTTCCCCGAGGGCCGCTACCTCGAAGTGCCCGTCTACGGCCCACGCACCGAACGCGAAACTTATGGCATTGTCGTGGACTTTTTCCTCGATCCTGTCGGCAACTTTTTGCCATCTGGTTCCCGCAAAGTGACCTTCCCGCTTTATGTCGTGGACAAGGTTGGTGACCGTAATGAATATGACGATGCAATTAACGGCATCCTGTATGAGTCAGAGGACAGCTACGTCGCAGCGCGGTCATTGTATCTGCAAAACCGACGGTTCCAAATTGGCTCTGCTGCCGACAACCTAGATGATCTTGAGGATCCGTATGCAGACTAAACTCTACACGCGGCGCACAATCGCCGCGATGCTTGCCGCCCTTCCATTGGCTGGGCCAGCCGCCGCCTTGTCACAAGGTGACGCAGAAAGCCTGATTGGCAAACTGACCAAAGACATTTTCCGTGTCATCAACTCTGGCAAAGCCGAAAAGGCGATGCTGCGCGACTTTGAACGCATCTTTGTGAAATACGCAGATGTTCCTGTGATCGCACGCTCGTCGTTGGGTGTGGCTCGCCGCAGCGCCTCCAAATCGCAGGTAAACGCCTACACAAAAGCCTTCCAAGGCTACGTGACCCGAAAATACGGAAAACGGTTCCGCGAATTTATTGGCGCTAAGATCGAAGTGACACAATCACAGAAATCAAAGCGCGGTTACCTTGTGTTCAGCAACGTAACCTTCTCGGGCAAAAAGCCGTTCCTCGTACAATGGCAAGTCTCTGACGCCTCAGGCCGTGACCGCATGTTCGATATCATCATCGAAGGCATTTCCATGCTGCGCCTAGAACGCGAAGAAATCGGCGCTATGCTGGATCGCCGCGGTGGCGACATCGACAAACTGATCGCACACCTCAAGACAGCAGGCTAACACCGCAGTCTCTGACATTCGAAAGGCGCGGCCATTGGCTGCGCCTTTTGCATTTATAGGGTAATGTCCAACACCAAGGGAACATGATCGCTTAACCCATTGCCGATCCAATCCTCAAACGTTCCGACCTCAAACCGATCTATCTGCGCCGCGCTAGGCACAAATGCATAGTCGATGTGATATGTCGGCCCATCCTTTTTGCGGTCCCGCCAATAATGGGTCGGAACGCTCTCTGCTCCCTGCGGCTCGTCCATCACTTTATGATACGCGCTGACCAATCCAATCCCCGTCGCGGTCGCAACCATCTTCGCGTGATTGATCCGCCACCCGGGCTTGTCCCAAAAGATGTTGTTGTTCAGGTCTCCCCCCATAATCGCAGGTTGTTCCAGAAGGAAACTCCGATACTTCGTCAGCCCACGGCGCAGCGGCCCCAAAGTATGTTTGCGAATGTTCCCGCTGTTGTTGTTCTGCGCCCAAACCGCCAGCAAATTGAAACATGCCACCCCAGACACCCGCACGGGCAAGACAAAGTCCAAGGTCGGGTAAAAGGGGTCCGCACGCTCCAACCGAAACTCACCAAACGCAAAAACACCCAACCCTTTGTTCGGATTTTTGCCCATCCACAAACATGTCTGATCGTCAAAACAATCCAACCCCCGACCAGCCAAAACAGTCGGCTTCGCGCATTCAGAAATCACCGCGATATCAGGATTTAATGGAAGGATGGCGTCAATCTTTCGATGAAACGCCATGTTGCAGTTCCAAAAGACGATCCGCACGCGGCTCTAGTTCTTTCTGCGGCCAAAGATGCTGCCCAGAACCTTATCCACAATGTTCTCGGCTTCTTCCTCCAGCTTTTTAACTTCTGACTCGATCTTGTCGGACAAGTCCTGAACCGCATCATTGCTGCGCTTCTTCTTTTTCCGCGTCACCACTTCTGGCTCCACAATAACAGGTGTCTTTGGCACAAACATCGGCAATGGCGCAGGCGTGTGCCCATCGAGAACACGCACCATCGTTTCACGCCAAATATCTGTCGGCAGCCCACTGCCTGTAACACCCGTCAGCTTGGTGTTGTCATCATACCCCATCCAGACCCCAACGACATAGTCGCTGTTAAATCCAATGAACCATGCGTCCTTGGCCCCTTGCGTCGTGCCCGTTTTACCCGCAATTTCCACGCTCGGAATTTGCGCTTTGCGACCAGAACCATTTTCCACAACTTGGTTCATCATATACGTCAACTGTCGCGCGGCACTGCGGCTGATGATCTGATCCCCGGGTTCGTTGGAATGCACAATCAACGGGGTACTGTCCCCTTGCAGGGTCAATTCCATGACACCATAGGGCATCACTGCAACGCCTTCGTTCAGTATCCCGGCATAAGCACCTGTCATTTCCAACAATGTACTTTCAGACGCGCCCAACGCCATAGACGGGCCAGGATTGATCTTGTTCTTAATGCCAAACCCTTGCGCAATCTCCGAAACTTTGTCCGTACCAATCGCAACAGCGACCTTAACAGCCACCGTGTTCTTGGACCGCGCCAAGGCGGTGGTCATCGTCATTTCGCCTTCATATTTCTTGGTAATGTTCTTTGGGCAATACTCACCAGAACCAGGTACGTTCATGCAGAAATTCTCATCTACGACTTTGGTATCCCAACGCCACCCATCGTTTAGCGCAGCGGCATATACGAACGGCTTAAACGAAGACCCAGTTTGGCGCAGCGCCTGTGTCGCACGGTTAAACCCACCCGCATTGCCCGTTTTCTTTCCACCAACAATGGCCCGCACAGCCCCATCACGCGACAATACAACAACAGCCGCCTGAGCCTTTGATCCTTCACGCACTTTGTTATCAAAGATATAGTTCAGACCATCTTCGGCCGCTTTTTGAATCCGCTTATCAAACGTACTGCGGATGATGATGTCTTCCGTCGTATCCTTCAAAATAAAGTCTGGCCCGCTTTCCACGATCCAATCCGCGTAATAGGTGCCGACTTGGGATTTCGCTGTCTCGGACAATTGGGCTGGGTTCGCGCGGGCATCTGCCGCTTGGCGATCATCCAAATACCCTTGGTCCGCCATCAACCCGATAATCAATTCGGCGCGGTCCTGTGCCTTACCAATGTTTCGTGTCGGCGCGGTGGACGACGGCGCTTTCAACAGCCCAGCCAACATCGCCGCTTCTGGCACACTCACCGCGCT
This sequence comes from uncultured Neptunicoccus sp., assembly GCA_964458375.1. Classification (GTDB taxonomy): domain Bacteria; phylum Pseudomonadota; class Alphaproteobacteria; order Rhodobacterales; family Rhodobacteraceae; genus Amylibacter. Next base: position 8,562 of record CAYWIR010000004.1, on the reverse strand, counting down.
TGCAGACTTGGAAAAATACCGCTGCGCTGCGGCTTCAAACCCATTGCTGCCAGCACCCAGATACGCGCGGTTCATGTAAATCGTCAGAATTTCATCCTTGGAGTATTTCAGCTCCATCGCAAAGGCCATGGGGACCTCTTTGATCTTACGCTCAATGGACCCCATCTCAGAAAAGAACACACGCTTGGCCACCTGTTGCGTAATCGTCGACCCGCCATGCCCTTTCAACGGATGCCGCCCTTCACGCAAGTTCGTCCGGATCGCACCGACAATACCGCGCGGTGAAATACCCAGATGCCGATAGAACCTTTTGTCCTCAGTCGCGACCACAGCATTGCGCAATTGCGGTGCAACGGAATTTGCGTCCACCAGACCACCGAACTGATCTCCACGCCACGCGAACACCTGCCCCGTTTTGTCCAAAATCGTCACCGAGCCCCGTTGGCGATCATCCATCAAGGCTTCGGCATTGGGCAGCGTCGAAAAATAATAGGCCGTTGATCCACCGACCACGACAGCCGTGACAATCGTCACCCGCGAAAAAATCCACCACAGAATGCGCAGTATGCCGCCAAAGAAGAACTTGAGTATGCGGACAAAGACATTCCCGCTTGGCTTTTTCTTTGGCTTCCGAATTTTCGGCGATGCCGCTGCCTTAGGCTTTGCCGTTTTCTTGGCCTTAGGTTTTGGATCAGCCGCCAGTTTTCTTTTCTCAGACTCCGGAGACATTTTGGCAGCAAGGGACGACGCCACACTCGACGAAACAGACGCTTTCGCCTTCTTGGACTTAAACACCCTTTTGGGCGCCACTAAGGGACGCCTTTTGTTATTTTGTGCCATTACCGCTCGTGCCTGATTTAGGTCGTTTTGTTTAAGATAGTCTTTAATCGACCGTTTGTGGAGTGCAAGGAAGGCACGATTGCCAGAATCTTTTATGCGTAAAAAGTAGACAAAACGGCCTATTTGATTAAAAAATGTGCAAAATCTTCGTTTTCAACGCTGCGGGACGCGCCTTCCGTTGCCCTTCCCCCCCGATTCTTAGTTGGTTCATCGGGTCAGCGGGCACCTCCTACCCGCACCAACGAACGAGGACATAATGAAGCTCATCATCGCAACAATCAAACCCTTCAAGCTGGAAGAGGTCCGTTCTGCACTGACCGACATCGGCGTTAAAGGAATGATGGTTACTGAAATCAAAGGTTACGGCGTTCAGTCAGGCCATACAGAAATCTATCGCGGCGCAGAATACGACATCAACTATGTGCCAAAAATCAAACTCGAAATCGTTGTAAGCGCAGACATGGCAGACCAAACCATCTCCGCCATCGAAGAAAGTGCCAAGACCGGTAAAATCGGCGACGGCAAGATCTTTGTGCTCGACGTTCAGCAAGCCATTCGCGTGCGTACCGGCGAAGCCGGCGACGACGCAATCTAATCCGACACAGACCAAAAGACCTAGGGAAATGAACATGAACACTCCTTTGAAAAAACTCCTCCTTACAGCAGGGCTTACCGCTTTGCCTGTAATGGCATCCGCACAGGATGCGCCCGCCGCTGTTCCAACAGAGGTCGGCTACATCCTGACAACTCTCCTTTTCTTGATCGCGGGCTTCCTCGTGTTCTTTATGGCCGCTGGCTTTGCCATGCTCGAAGCTGGCCTTGTGCGTTCTAAAAACGTCACAATGCAGCTGACCAAAAACATGGGCCTGTTTGGCTTTGCATGTTTGGCGTATTGGATCGTTGGCTTTAACCTGATGTACCCAGGCGATGGTTGGATCATTCCAAACATGCTCGGCGGGTTCTCCCCAACAGTGCTGGAACCAGTTGGTTTGGCTGCTGCTGATGCAGACCTGTCCTACGCTTCTGTTGGCTCTGACTTCTTCTTCCAGTTGATGTTCTGTGCCGCAACAGCGTCTATCGTTTCTGGTGCTTTGGCCGAACGTATCAAACTCTGGCCTTTCCTGATCTTCGTGATCGTTCTGACTGGCCTGATTTACCCAATCCAAGCATCTTGGAAATGGGGCGGTGGTTTCCTTGACGCAGCTGGCTTCCAAGACTTCGCGGGTTCCACAGTGGTTCACTCCGTAGGTGGCTGGGCAGCTTTGACAGGTGCTATCATCCTCGGCCCACGTATCGGCAAATACAAAGACGGCAAAGTAACTCCGTTCCTCGGTTCAAACCTGCCATTGGCAACATTGGGTGCATTCATCCTGTGGCTCGGTTGGTTCGGCTTTAACGGTGGTTCCCAGCTTGCAATGGGTACAGTAGGCGACATCGCCGACATCTCCCGCATCTTTGTGAACACAAACGCTGCCGCTGCTGGTGGTGTGGTTGCCGCGCTGATCGCAACGCAGCTGATGTACAAAAAAGCTGATCTTACAATGATCCTGAACGGCGCACTGGCGGGCCTCGTGTCCATCACAGCTGAACCACTTGCTCCATCTGTTGGCTTGGCCACAGCAATCGGCGCAGTTGGCGGTATCATCGTAGTCTTCACAGTACCTCTGCTCGACAAGTTCAAAATCGACGACGTAGTTGGCGCGATCCCTGTGCACCTGATTGCAGGTATCTGGGGTACACTGGCTGTGGTTCTGTCCAACGGTGACGCAACAATCGGCGCACAGCTTTACGGCATCCTTGCTGTAGGTATCTTCACAATCGTCACATCGGCGGTCGTATGGATCATCATCAAAGCAATCGTTGGCATCCGTGTCGAAGAAGAAGCTGAAATCACAGGTCTCGACCAATCCGAGCTTGGAATGGAAGCCTACCCAGAATTCAGAACCAACTAAGGTTTACGAAATCCCCCGGGGCGGCACTCAAGCCGCTCCGAACCTTGCCGGGCCTCCCTTACAGAGGTCCGGTTTTTTTATTGCCAAACGATGTCGCAAATAGAATTGCAACTCCGCGCGCCACGCTGTTTCATGTCCCCAATTAACGGAGACACATCATGGCCATCGCACAGCTACAAACCAACATTGATCACTGGGACGAACGTGTTGACCTCGCCGCCGCCTTTCGCTGGACCGAGCGTCTAAATTTCCACGAAGCTGTGGCAAACCACTTCTCCTTCGCCGTCAACGATGACGGCACACAGTTCTTGATGAACCCAAACCAAATGCACTTCGCGCGGATCAAAGCCTCCGACATGCTGTTGCTCGATGCAAATGATCCAGACGTTTTGGAAAGACCTGGCGCCCCCGACATGACCGCTTGGGGCCTACACGGCGCAATTCACCGTCACTGCCCCCACGCCCGCTGTGCTATGCACGTCCATTCCGTCCACGCCACGGTTTTGGCCAGCCTAGCCGACAGCACATTGCCCCCAATCGACCAAAACACCGCCATCTTCTTCAACCGCTACGTGGTCGATGAACACTACGGCGGCTTGGCATTTGAAGGCGAAGGTGAACGCTGCGCCGCCCTGTTTTCGGACCCAAAGAAAAAGGTCATGATCATGGGCAACCACGGCATCCTGATCATCGGCGACAGCATCGCCGACACCTTCAACCGCCTCTACTATTTCGAACGCGCCGCCGAAACCTACATCCGCGCCCTGCAAACAGGCCAACCCCTGCGCGTCCTCTCCGACGAAATCGCCGAAAAAGCCGCCTCCGAACAAGAAGACTACGACAACCAAGCCGACCGCCACCTTGCCGAGTTGAAAGCCATACTCGACGAGGAAGGCTCGAACTATGCGAGCTAACACATACGGCATCATTTCAACAAAACCTGGAACAGCGCATCCGCTTACTCCTGTTTTAGAAACATGGATCAAGGTCCAAAAACGCTATTTTAAGATTGAAGGTGAGCCAGCTTATCATCACTCAGAGGTAGCTAATAACTCACTTCTTGTGGCCGCTGCCACGCAACACTCCGGCTGGACAGGTATTGCGGAATATTACGTCGAGCGCCAAAAAGAAAATACTACTGTTGGAAATGGTTTATCCGACGTCTACCTCGCCAATAAGGACCGCGGCTTCAGCCTAGAGACAAAACAGTTTTGGGTCAGGAGTAGTGAGTTAGAAAATTCAATATTTTCTAAAAACAACGAAACAAAACTTGAAACGGCGAAAAGCCAAATACTATCATTGGACACCGAAGACTCGCACACAAGATGGCGTGAACAGGATACGCTTTGGGGTGGATTTATTGTCCCAAACATCTCAATCCAAAAAATTGAAGACTTAAACGATGAACGATCTCAACGCATCAGATCAAAGGCTTTGATGCTAGCAAGAAAGTACTTTGGTCTAATCGCGTATTACTTTCCACCTGTTGACGTTGAATATTTGCGTGACTGGGACTACCCATTCCAACCTGGTGTCGTTCTTGGATTAAACGACTCTCGATGGACTGAAGCTAAGGACAATAAAGCCAGTTCTGGCAATAAAAGCTGAGACAGTGAAATGAGCAATACTACACCATCAAATCAAAACCGCGACTGGAACTATCACCCAGACCTGCCCCTCGCCGACAAATCAATCTGGCAATGGCCCCCAAGCCCGCGCTCCATTGCGGGATATTTTGCCCGCAACTGGCTGCGATTTTCCGAGTTTATGATCTTATTCCTGCTCGGCTTAGGATGCTGGGCCTTCTTTTATCCATCACTTGAAACAACACAAACCTTTGCCTTTGGGTGGATCGCCCAAATCTGGGCCACAAATCTCGCCGTTATGATCGCCTCCGCGGGCCTCCTGCATTGGTATTTCTACATGCGCAAAGCCCAAGCCAAAACGCTCAAATTCTCGCACCGCGATATGATGCGCGAAAACCGAACCTTTAAATTCGGCGACCAAGTCAAAGACAACATGTTCTGGGCGCTCACCAGCGGCGTGGCGCAAATCACTGCATACCAAGCCATTTCCCTGTGGCTCATGGCGAACGGCTATATCCCCGCCATCACGCTAACCAGCAACCCAATCCTGTTCTGCATGATTATCTTTGCGCTGCCGATCTGGTCCGCCTTCCACTTCTACTGGGTCCACCGCCTGCTGCACGTTCCGTTCCTTTACACCCGCGTACACTCGCTGCATCACCGCAACATCAACATCGGTCCATGGTCTGGCCTGTCCATGCACCCCGTTGAACACCTCCTTTACGCCTCGTCCTTACTGATCCACTGGATCGTTCCCAGCAGCCCAATCCACATCGCCTATCACGTTATGTACCTCGGGCCAGGGGCCGCCATGACCCACACAGGCTATGAATCCCTGCTCATCAAAGACAAACGCCAACTCGAACTTGGCACCTTTTATCACACGCTTCACCACCGCTATTACGAGTGTAACTACGGCAACCAAGAAATGCCGTGGGACCGTTGGTTTGGAACCTTCCACAATGGGACAGAAGAAGGCACGAAAGAAACGCGGGACCGCAAAAAGCAGATGTACCAATGACCACCCGCCAAGAGTGGAACCACCTGCCAGAAACCCCGATTCAGGTCTCCCCTCTGTGGCAGTGGCCACCCAAACCCTATGCTACCTTTCGCTGGTATTTTGACAGCTGGTTCTTCATCACCGTCAATCTAACCATCGTCGCAATTGCCTTCGCGGCCTATGCCTTTGCCAGCCCAACACTCGAACAAACGGCAACGCTCCACATCGGGTGGATCGCGCTGATTTGGGGTCGCAACGCCATAATCGTCACCCTCCTCGCAGGAACGCTCCATTTGTGGTTCCACAAATACGCGATGCAGGACACCACCCTAAAATACGACCCGCGCCCCTTCCCCAGAAACGGCCGTATGTTCACGCTGTCCAGCCAAATGAAAGACAACATAATTTGGACCATCGGCAGCGGCGTCACCATCTGGTCCGCTTTCGAAGTCCTCTTCTGGTGGTCCATGGCCAACGGCTACGCCCGCGTCATCACGTTCGAGTCCAACCCAATCTGGTTCGTCGCCATCTTCTTCATCATCCCCATATGGGAGAGTTTTTATTTCTACTGGATGCACCGTGGCCTGCACACGAACCTGATGTACCGCTTCCACGCTTTGCACCACCGCAACACAGACATTGGCCCGTGGTCTGGCATGTCGATGCACCCCGTCGAACATTTCTTCTACTTTGGCTCCGTGCTCACCCACTTTGCCATCGCCAGCCACCCCGTCCACGTCATCTTTCACCTGATGTTCTACGGCCTGCTGGCGATAACCACGCACACTGGGTTCGAAGGTGTCCTTTTCCGCAACAAAAAGCGTCTGCATTTAGGGAACTTTCACCACCAAATCCACCACCGCTATTTTGAATGCAACTACGGCAACCTTGATGTGCCATGGGATCGGCTATTTGGCTCTTGGCACGATGGAACCGACGCAGGGAAAGAGTCCATGAAACAACGCCTGAAAGAGCGGTCGGCAATGCGGAAGTAACGCAGTCGAGCGCGTTACCTTACCCACGCAACGCCCGTGGGCTGGTGCCAAACTCCACCCCAAACGCCCGCGTAAGCGCCGTGGCATCTTGATACCCACACCGCACTGCAATTTCTGCCACGCTCAACGTCGTTTCCAAAACCAACTTGCGTGCAAACACCATGCGTTGCCGTCGATACACCTGTCGTGGCGTGGCCCCCAAGACCGCCTTCATCCGCGCCTCTAACGCTTTATGCGACAAGCCAACGCGCCGTGCCACATCCCCAATCGGCAATGGCTCTTCTAGGTGCGCCTGCATCAGGGAAACCGCCTGCGCCACAGGCCGATCCTTGGGCGCAACACCCTCACGCCCTTCGGACATAAACAACGTGCTGACATCTTGCCGCAACGCCTCGCCCTTCAAATCCGCTATCAAAGCCAGCACCAGATCAAACGCGGCCATTGCCCCTGTGCAGGTGATCCGATCTCCGTCGATAACGAACCGCTCACGCACGGCATCCACCTCTGGAAACGCCTCCCCAAAAGCCTCTAACTCCTCCCAATGGATCGTCGCGCGCCGCCCGTCGAGCAATCCCGCAGCCGCCATCAACCATGCCCCTGTGTCAAACCCCACAAGCGCACCATATCGCTTGGCCGCCATCCGCAATCCCGACCAAGACAGCGTGTCCGAATGGGCCCGAAACCCGTAACTCGGAATCACAAACAGCATATCCCCCGCGTGCTGATACAGCCTCCCGTGGGTCGCAATTTCCATCCCACTCGAACTCACCACAGGGGACCCATCAAGCGAAAGAAACTCCCACTCAAACACAGTTTCCCCCGAAAGATCATTGGCCGCACGCAAGGGCTCCACCGCATTCGCAAGGCAGTGGTTCGAAAAATGGTCAAACAACAGCACTCCGATGCGCACCGTTTGCCCTTCTGATTTTTTCCAAATCGGCATGGTGATCGGATAAATCAGCAAGGTAACAAAACGCAAGCGAATTACGCTTTGGCCAAACCGCAAAGGAACCCGATATGCAATACGGCCTGACCGAAGAACAAGAGATGATCGTTTCAACCGTCCGCAGCTTTGTGGAAAAGGAAATCTATCCCCACGAAGACTTGGTCGAACGCACAGGCGAAGTGCCAAAAGAAATCGCCGATGACATCAAACAAAAGACCCTCGACCTTGGGTTTTACGGCTGTAACTTCCCCGAAGAAGTGGGCGGCGCTGGCCTCAACCACACCGAGTTTGCATTGGTGGAACGGGAATTAGGGCGCGGCTCCATGGCCCTGAACCACTTCTTTGGCCGCCCACAAAACATCCTCATGGCCTGCAATGCAGAGCAGCGCGAACGCTACCTTATGCCCGCTATGCGCGGCGAACGGATGGACGCGCTCGCCATGACAGAACCCGGCGCAGGATCAGATGTGCGCGGGATGAAATGCACAGCGGTACGCGACGGCGGCGATTGGGTGGTGAACGGCACAAAGCACTTTATTTCAGGCGCAGAACACGCTGACTTCATCATTGTCTTTATCGCCACGGGCGAGGACGACACGCCCAAGGGACCCAAAAAACGCATCACCACCTTCCTCGTAGATCGCGGCACTCCTGGGTTCACCATCCGCGACGGATACAAATCTGTCTCCCACCGCGGCTACAAAAACATGATCCTCGAATTTGACGATTGCCGTCTGCCAGACGCGCAGGTGTTGGGCGAAGTGGACGGCGGGTTTGCCGTGATGAACGAATGGCTCTACGCCACCCGCATCACCGTTGCCGCCATGTCCGTTGGCCGGGCCCGCCGCGTGTTCGACTATGCGCTAAACTACTCTGCGGAACGCGAACAATTCGGCCAAGCCATTGGCAAATTCCAAGGCGTCAGCTTTCAAATTGCCGATATGATCACCGAAATCGACGCAGCTGATCTGCTGACCCTCGCGGCGGCTGATCGCCTCGACAAAGGGCTACCTGCAAACCGTGAAATTGCATCTGCCAAACTGTATGCCACAGAAATGCTCGCACGGGTCACCGATACGGCAATCCAAATCCACGGCGGCATGGGCCTGATGGATGATTACCCGCTGGAACGGTTCTGGCGCGACGCGCGCGTTGAACGCATTTGGGACGGCACATCCGAAATCCAACGCCACATCATCAGCCGTGATCTGCTGCGCCCCTTGGGCGCCTAGAACATGCACAT
>CAYWIR010000003.1:0-22699 GCA_964458375.1 uncultured Neptunicoccus sp. | reverse complement strand
TGATTTCCATGAAGGATCCTCCTGTTTCCTATATATCAGGGTGGACCAATTCAAAGGGGGAGGATCAACAATTTGAGATGAAGGAACGCCACGATCCACCAAAATTGATTTCATACATTGTGCTTCTGTTGGCTTGAATGCACCCAATCCTCCTGAACACAAAATGCTGAACTTCGATTTTTCAAATTTTTGAAATGCGACTTTCGTTCTTGGCAGTAAAGTGTGACTTGGAACCCCTCCACACCGCAGCCCCAAGTATCAAAATTGTGCCGTTTTCTTTTTCGTCTGCACCAAGGATCTGTCTCACGAATTATCCTTCAATGTCATTTCGTTCGTGTTTGCGAGGAGTTGCAAGTTGATGCTCTTGTATCAAACAAAAATGGCAGGATTCATGTAGCTTTTTGCGTTTTGATTAGTTTCAGGTAGCTCAATCCAAACCCGCAAACTCTCGTTATGAATGAGGGAGCCTCGGGGGGCAGGTCACACGGCATAAGGTTCGTCTGAAAATTTCGAATACCACAATACTCCGAATTCTCCTTTTGCATTTTTGAGGCAAGTTGGCCCAATGCGATCAACCGATTTCGATTTCGTTTGCGGTTTCAACCGATGAACTCATGTTGGTTGGATCCTACCTGTTCGTAAAAATGCACTCTAATTTGCTATTTTGAGGCGATATCTAGATTTAAAATGGGGATCGGGTGCAGGGATTTATAGGTGGAGCGTCCTCCCGGGATCGCCACTCTCACAATCAGTAATTTAGCGTGGCGTCATGCGAATTGCGCCGTCTAGGCGGATTACTTCGCCGTTGATCATTGGGTTGTCGATGATGTGGCCGACCAGTTTTGCGAACTCTTCGGGGTTGCCAAGTCGGGACGGGAAAGGAGCCTGTTTGCCAAGGCTGTCCTGAACCTCTTGGGGGAGACCTGCTACCATTGGGGTTTTAAACAGCCCAGGTGCAATGGCTGCAACGCGCACACCTTTGTCTGCCAAATCACGTGCCATTGGAAGTGTCATTCCGACGATCCCGCCTTTGGAACTGGCATAGGCGACTTGGCCGATTTGTCCTTCATAGGCGGCCACTGAGGCGGTGTTGATAATCACACCCCTTTCCCCGTCGGGAGCCGTTGGGTCGCCTGCCACCATGCCCGCGGCAGACGTGGAGGCGCAATAAAAAGAGCCGAGCAGGTTTACGCCAATGACCTTGGCAAACAATGCAGGGTCATGGGGTTCACCGCGCGAAACGGACTTGGATGCGGGGGCGATGCCTGCGCAATTTACAAGGATGCGTTCTTGGCCCTGCTCCGCGCGTGCCTTTTCAAAACCGTTTTTCACACTGTCCGCATCTGACACGTCGACCATTTGCCAAGTGGCCCCAATTTTGGCGGCCATGGCGGTTGCTGCCTCTGCGTTCATGTCAAACAGGCAGACGTTTGCGCCGCGTTCAGCCAAATGCGTGGCCACAGCGCCCCCAAGGCCTGATGCGCCCCCTGTTACAATTGCGGAGGTGTTTTCTAAGTCGGACATAATGCTTCCTCAATGTTGTCTTGCCCAGTTCTTTATGAGAGATGTTACTAGAATATTGCAAAGTGCGAAAAGAAGGTGACCATGGTTTCTGAAATTGTAGATGTGAACGGGGCAGCCTTACATTGCCAGATTGATGGCCCTGCTGATGGGGCGCCAGTGGTGTTTTCAAACTCGCTTGGCACAGATTTCCGCATTTGGGATGCGGTTGTGGAGGACTTGGCCAAAACGCACCGCGTATTGCGCTATGACAAACGCGGGCACGGGTTGTCCGATGATCCCAATACGGATTGGACGATGGGTGAACTGGTCGGTGATATTGCTGGTGTGATGGATCACTTCGGGATGAAGGCCGCAGCGGTTGTTGGCCTGTCCGTGGGTGGTTTGATTGCGCAGGGTTTGGCGGCTGAACGGCCCGATCTGGTGCGTGTCATGGTTTTGGCCGATACCGCGGCGCGGATTGGCAACGATGATATGTGGAACGGTCGCATTGCACAGGTCACGACAGAGGGGCTTGGCGCCATGGCCGATGGCATATTGGAGCGCTGGTTTGCCCCTGCCTTTCACAAGGACAAGAATTTCGCCATGTGGCGCAATATGTTGGTGCGTACGACGGATCAAGGATATGCGCGGGTGTCTGCAGCCATTCGGGACACGGATTTAATGGTCAGCACTTCGCGTTTAACCCTGCCAACACTGGCGATTGTGGGCGAAAGTGATGGCGCGACCCCCCCTGATCTGGTGCGGGAAACAGCAGAGTTGATCGAGGGTGCAGGTTTTGAAATCATTCGCGGTGCGGGGCACTTGCCCTGTGTTGAAAAACCAGATGTGTTTATCGAACTGCTGCGCGGATTTTTGAAAGACAATGCGCATGGCTGATCGATTTGACGAAGGCATGGCCACCCGCCGCTCTGTTTTAGGCGATGCCCATGTGGATCGTGCAGAGTCGGCAAAGACAGAATTTGATGAGCCGTTTCAAACCTTTATCACCGAAGGGGCTTGGGGCGGCGTGTGGTCGCGACCTCATTTCACGCACCGCGAACGGTCTATTGTCACACTGGCCCTGCTGGCCGCGCAGGGGAATTTCGAAGAAATCGCGATGCATGTGCGGGCCACGGCCAACACGGGCGCAAGCAAGGACGATATGATCGAGGCTATGTTGCATGTGGCGGTCTACGCTGGCGTGCCCAAGGCAAATCATGCGCTCAAAATTATGAAACAAACTTTGTCCGAAATGGAAGACAAAACATGACCCAAGACCCTTGTATTATTTGTGTGGCCATCACTGGCTCGGTCCCGACCAAAGCGGACAACCCAGCGGTGCCGATTTCAATCTCTGAACAGGTTGAAAGCACACAAGAAGCGTTTGAAGCAGGGGCCAGCATTTGCCACGCCCATGTGCGCAACCCGGACGAGACCACGTCTTCGGACCCTGATAAATTTGCCGAACTCAAGGAGGGTTTGGAAAAACACTGCCCTGGTTTGATCGTGCAGTTTTCCACTGGGGGGCGATCTGGCAACGGGCGCGAGCGGGGCGGTATGTTGTCTTTGCGCCCCGATATGGCGAGCCTGACGGTTGGGTCCAACAATTTCCCAACACGGGTTTATGAAAACAGCCCTGATCTGGTGGATTGGTTGGCTTCCGAGATGAAAACACACGACGTTGTGCCAGAAATCGAAGCCTTTGACCTGAGCCATTTGTTCCAATGCGCCAAAATGATTGCCGATGGGCGTTTGCCCGAACGGTTGCACGTGCAATTTGTCATGGGTGTGAAGAACGCCATGCCTGTGGACCGTGAGGTGTTTGATTTCTACCTTAAAACCACCAAACGGTTGATGCCGCAGGCAACATGGTGTGCCGCTGGTATTGGGCAAAACCAACTTGTGTTGAACGAGTGGGTGATTTCCCAAGGGGGCCATGCGCGTACGGGTTTGGAAGACAACATTAAGCTGGATCGCACCACATTGGCTCCGTCCAATGCGGCATTGGTGCAGCGGTGTGTCGATTTGTGCGAAAAATACGAACGGCCAGTTGCGACGTGGCAAGAGGCGCGCAACATGCTGGGTTTGCGTGCTGCGTAAGCCATGACACATAAACCCTTGGATGCACCGATTGGTCGCCCTTGGGTGGGTATCGGTTGGATGATGGTGACGGGCCTGATGTTTGTCTGTGTGACGGGCATCGTGCGTTATATCGGGTCTGACGTTCCTGCGGCGCAGGCGGCGTTTATCCGATACATCATCGGCCTTTTGATCATGCTGCCGTTTATGGGCGAGATTTTCAAAGGTGGGTTTGAGCGCGGCGATATTGCGCTCTATTCCATTCGCGGGTTTTGTCATGCGCTTGGCGTTATTCTTTGGTTCTATGCCATGGCCCGCATCCCCATCGCGGAGGTGACGGCCATTGGCTATTTGTCTCCAATCTATATCGCCATTGGCGCAGCGGTGTTTTTGGGGGAAACGCTGGCGGCGCGGCGTATTCTTGCGATTGTTGCTGCATTTGTAGGGGCCATGGTGATCCTGCGGCCCGGGATCGAAGCCATAAACGAGGGGCAAACCGCGATGTTGATCACGGCGCCCTTGTTTGCGGTGTCTTATCTGCTGGCAAAACGGCTGAGCATGCAGGCGAACCCCGCTGTTGTGGTGGGCATGTTGTCGGTGTTCGTGACCATTGGTCTTGCGCCGTTCGCGATTGCGGTATGGGTGCCGCCTTCGCTTGAAGATGTACTATGGCTGGCCCTTGTGGCGGTGTTTGCAACCCTTGGCCATTTCACCATGACCAAAGCCCTTAGCGCAGCGCCATTGGCGGTGACGCAACCTGTGACTTTCCTACAGTTGGTTTGGGCATCCTTGCTTGGATATGTTGTGTTTAATGAGGCGGTGGATTTCTGGGTGTTGATGGGCGGTGGCATTATTATCGCGTCTGTCAGCTTTATTTCGTACCGCGAATGGGTGTTGTCCCGTCAGGCGAAAACGCCCCCTGCTGCGGCCACTAAAACCTGAACGAAGGAGACCGTTATGATTGATCCCCAAGGCCGTGTTGTCATGATTTCTGGCGCCAATCGAGGGATCGGCGCAGCGGTTGCACGATGTTTGTATGAAAAGGGTTACACGGTTTCATTGGGCGCACGCGATATCAGCGCGATCAAAGCCATAAGCGCGGACTGGGATCAAAGCCGTGTTCTGTGCGCGTCTTATGATGCGCGGAACGAACAATCTGCCGTGGATTGGGTGGCGGCCACGGTGGCACGGTTTGGGCGTTTGGATGCAATTGTAAACAATGCAGGGCGGTACAGCGATTTCACGATTGAAGCGGGTGATTTGGATGATCTGGATGACGTGTTGGCCGTGAACATCAAAGGCCCGTTGCTGATGTTGCGTCATGGGATGCCGCACCTGCGCAAAACGGGGCAGGGGCGTGTGGTGAATGTGGCGTCCATGTCGGGCAAACGGGTCGTTGGAAAACATGTCGGCTACGCCATGAGCAAATTTGCCCTGATGGCGATGACAGCACAGGCGCGGTCTGATGGGTGGGATGACGGGATACGGGCCACGGCCCTCTGCCCGGGGTTTGTGGCCACGGATATGGCCGCTGCACTGACGGAACGTGGCCCAGAAACCATGACGCAACCAGAGGAGCTGGCAGAAATTGCGGCCCTTGCGATTGCCTTGCCAAACACGGCATCTGTTCCCGAAGTTCGTGTCCAATCCTTTGATGAGCCGATGATTTAGGCGAAACCATTTGACGGGGTTCAAATGCGAGCGTTAGATCGGTTTGACAGTAAAGGGAGCCTGCCAGATGAAGCGTATCGATAACCACCTGCCCACCGTGGATTTGCAACGGCTGGATGCGGCGCATCACATGCATCCTTTTACCAAGGGCGATGAGCTGAAGGCAAAAGGCGCGCGCGTAATAACCCAAGCGGATGGCGTGATGCTGACGGACAGCGAAGGCGTTGAAATCTTGGACGCGATGGCGGGTCTGTGGTGCGTAAACCTAGGCTATGGGCGCAAGGAGCTGGCGGTTGCGGCGGCGGCGCAGATGGAACAATTGCCGTATTACAATACGTTTTTCCAAACCACGCACCCGCCTGTAGTGGCCCTGTCGTCCCGCATAGCAGAGTTAACGCCAGAGGGTATGAACCAGACGTTTTTTGCCTCTTCAGGGTCAGAAGCGAATGACACGAACATTCGTCTTGTGCGCCAGTATTGGGCGTTAATGGGCAAGCCAGATAAAAAGGTGATTATCAGCCGCAAGAATGGATATCATGGGTCTTCTATGGGATCTGCGAGCCTTGGTGGCATGGCGTTCATGCACGCGCAGGGCGGTATGCCAATCCCAGACATCACCCACATTGACCAGCCTTATTGGTACGGTGAAGGCGGTGATATGGACCCCGCTGATTTTGGTTTGGAACGGGCCCGCCAGTTGGAAGCCGAGATTGATCGCTTGGGCGAAGGCAATGTGGCCGCGTTTATTGCAGAACCGATTCAAGGGGCAGGTGCGGTGATCATTCCACCTGAAACCTATTGGCCTGAAATCCAGCGGATTTGTGACGAGCGGGAAATTTTGCTGATCGCAGATGAAGTGATTTGTGGGTTTGGCCGCACGGGCAGTTGGTTTGGCTCCCAAACGTTGAACATCCGCCCAGATATCATGACAATCGCCAAGGGCCTGTCGAGCGGGTATCAACCTATCGGCGGTTCGGTGATACGGGACGATGTGGCCAATGTGATCAATTCAGACGAATTTGCCCATGGGTATACCTATTCTGGGCATCCCGTGGCCTGTGCCGTTGCGCTGGAAAATCTGCGTTTGCTGGATGAAGAAAACGTTGTGGATCATGTACGCGATGTGGCCGCGCCATATTTGGCGCAAAAATGGGCCGAAATCGCGGATCATCCGTTGGTTGGGGAGGCGCGGTCTATCGGATTGATGGGGGCGTTGGAATTAACACCTGACAAAGCCAGCCGCGCAGGATTTAAAACAGATACGGGCGTTGTGGGTTTGCGGTGTCGCGAACGGTGTTTTGCCAATGGTTTGGTGATGCGGCATGTGGGGGATACGATGATCATTTCCCCGCCCTTGGTCATTTCCACTGCGGAAATCGACATGTTGGCGGCCCGTGCCGTTCGGGCGTTGGATGAGACCCTTGCGGGTCTCAAATCCGATGGTTTGGTGCAGTAGAGTTACGGCAACAAGCGGTCGCGGAATACGTAAGTTACGATCTGGCCGCGTTCGATGCCGTGCTTTGCTTTCAGAGTTGCGTCATCCATGCTTTGCAGCTCTTGGATCATTGCTGTGCGTCCGCTTGCGTTGCGAACGTCTGCGAAGTAGCTGGCAACGCTTGATGCGATTGCGTTGAGTGCGGATGAGACGTTAGCGCCAAAACCAGTTTCGTTTGTTGATACATAGGCCATACTGGACCCTTTCCTTGTTAATCTCGTGCTTATGAGCGGGTGCTCTTTGCTTGGGGCTAAACTGGGTGTCAGAGGGCATTCAGACAATAGACAATACGGAAAGGCCGCTATGCGAAAATCGCAAGTCACTGGGTAAGATATTGAATATGAATTAATAATTTGAAGTTTCTGAGGGGTTTTCGACGCTGCTATTGCTGTTTTCTCAGCCAGTTTTTGAGTGTTGGCAGTGATTATCGCGAGGTCTCGGCTGTAATTGGGTTGAGCCGCCGCGCAGAATCCGACAAGGATGCGTCACCTGACAAGGGGTGCCTGACATGGACCGGAAAATCGAAAGCGTTCTGGACGCATTAAGCGTTGCGGTGTTCATTGTGGATGCCCATCAGACCATCATTTATCGCAACGCCGCGTCAAATGTGTTGTTTGGCACGGGGCTACGCAACAAAAAACTGTCGCATTTTGTGCCCAACAAACGGTGTATCCGTGCGGTAGAGCAGGCGTTAAATGGCGATGGCCGCCAAAGCGTTGATGTGCGTCTACAACTGGTTGTTCCGACATCGTTCCGTATGACAGTGGTGCCGCTAGAACAGGGCAAGGATGAGCCTGACTCCTCGGCGGTGGTGAGCTTTGAAGATGTGAGCCACATTTTGGAGGCGGAGCAGATGCGATCTGACTTTGTCGCAAACGTGAGCCATGAACTGCGCTCGCCGTTGACGGCGCTTTATGGATTTATTGAAACGCTGCAAGGTCCTGCGCGATCTGACCAAAACGCATCGGATCGGTTTTTAAAGCTGATGGAAAAAGAAGCGGCGCGAATGGCGCGGTTGATTGACGATCTGTTGTCCCTGTCAAAGTTACAATCCGAGGAACGGTATGCTCCCACAGAACCTGTGGACTTGAACCCAATTTTGGAACGGGTGCTTGCCTCGCTAGAGCCGATTTTGGACAAGGAACAAGCACGCCCCGTGGTGCAGCTTGCCCCGAATTTGCCCCGTGTGTTTGGCAATGAAGACGAGCTGACGCAGGTTTTTGCAAACCTGATCGAAAACGCTGCAAAATATTCAAAACCCGATGCGCCCGTTGTGATTACATCTGCCGTTGACGAAAAAGAACCCGATATGGTGCGTATCACCGTGCAGGACAAAGGCGAAGGCATCGCCCCTGAGCATATCGCCCGTCTGACAGAACGGTTTTATCGTATCGACAAGGGGCGGTCGCGCGACAAAGGGGGCACGGGACTGGGCCTTGCGATTGTGAAGCACATTTTGATGCGCCACAGGGGCCGTTTGCAGATCGACAGTGTTCTGGGTGAAGGCAGCACATTTGCAGTGGTCTTGCCGCAATCGGTTTAAGCTCTGCGCTCAAACAGCGTGAAATATACGTAAATCACAGGCTCTACTGACGGTAGTGTTTGACAGCGCGCGCGGTTTTGCCGTCTGATGGACGCAGCTTATTGTTGCGCAAATTGATTTACGAAAGGGCACAGGAATGAATTTAACCTGGAGCACACCGAAACCAGCCAAAGTGCGGGATGCATATTTGGATTGGTTTGACCATGTTTACCAACCGGGTACTGATGGGGCCTTTGGATATGACATCATTCTTGTGAAACTGAAGGAAACGGGCCAGCCCGCTTCCTTTTTGAACACGTTGAATTGGCTGGCGGCAGAAGCGGACGCTGCCACATCCAGTTCCGACTTCATCATGGATAATGTGGAACGGGCGCGGGTTGCCGATATGATTGCAAACCCCGCCTTGATCGGGGATGCGCCTGATGTGTTCTTGCATCAAAGCCATACGGCCAAGAAATTTGCCGCCACCTACAAAAAGCAGTTTACGCCCATCCCTTTTGGCGCAGCGCGGCCCAGCTTTCCGTTAAGCCCAACGCCGACAGCCCCTATGCCGACACCCGTTGTGGCGATTGTGGATGATGCCATTGGTTATCTGAACGCGCGATTTGCAAGTGATGCGTCTGGTGCGCGCAAAACGCGGTTGCAGAATGTGTGGTTGCAAACCGAAGACGCAGTTGTCCAAACAGGCTCGCATGTTTCGATGCAAAATGGTGAGCAATTGACCTCAAGCGATATTGATGCGCTTTTGGCAAAAGGAAATATGCTAGATGAATCCGCGGAATATGCAGCGGTAAACGAAGCCTTGTTTGGCAAGCGTATCAGCCCAATTTGGCATGGGATCACCGCAGGCGCGGGGTCTGAACTGGCCAGCACGCATGGTACTCATGTGGCAGATATTTCCGCTGGGGCGGACCCATCGGATGCAATCGACCCGCTGCGCGATTGCCCGATGTTGGCGGTGCAATTGCCCCCGCAAGCGGTTGAAGACACCTCTGGATCAAAGTTGCAGCCTTATGTGGTGCGCGCTGTGCGCTGGATCATTCAAAAAGCGGATGCGTTGACGGTGGGCGGCGCGTATCGTCCGTTGGTGATCAATCTGTCGCTGGGTGTGTTGGTCGGGTCCAAAGATGGAACAAGCCTGATTGAACGCCAAGTTGCCGCCGAAGTGTTGCGCCGCGAAGCGCGTACAGGCATGCCGACGCGGGTTGTGTTTGCCTATGGCAACGACAATTTGACCCGTCAGATTGGGTATATGGAACTGGACAAGAGCACGCCCCAAAGCGTCACATTGCGCGTTCAATCCGAAGACTACACCCCAAGTTTTGTTGAGTTTCGGGCCGATCGCCCCGAGGATTTGCAGATTGAAATTGACAGTCTGCTGGCAACGCCTTTGGCGCTGGGCACTATTCCAGCGGGGAAATCGGTGTCGTTGGCGGCAAAAGGGCAGGCGGCGGTTGCGCGGGTTTACGCGGTGGCGGAACAGGCCCTTGATGGGGGTGGTGCCACGGCGGCCTATTACGTTTTGGCGATTGCGCCGACCGCCACGTTTGAAGGGGGCAAACCCCTTGCCCCGTCTGGAAGTTGGACCCTTACGCTTGGCACAACGGGCGCGGATCAGGCGGTGCGCATTGGCGTGCAGCGGGATGATCGGCCCTTGGGCTTTCAGGCCTTGGCGCGGCAGGCGTATCTGGATGACTCGGAACTGTGGATATGGACGCCGCCAAAGAAAACGCCGTACACGCCGCCCGCAGATGGGCCTGTTACGGCCCGTGGCACGCATTCCGCATGGTTGTCGGGCAATATGATCGAACAGGTGTACAGCGTTGGTGCCGCCCTTGGAGACACGGGGTTTGCCGCGCCTTATTCTGCGACTGGCGCACCTTATGTCAGCAAAAACCCGTCGGTTTCTGCGATTGGGGACAGCAGTTGGACGCTGCGCGGGGTTATGGCAAGTGGTACATTAAGTGGAACAACGGCGGTGATGTCAGGTACTTCAGTCGCAGCGCCGCAAATCACACGCGAGCTAGCGATCCTGTTTTCCAGCAATCCCGCCATTGGCCCATGGCAATCTGCTTCGGCGAATGCCAGTGCAGAAATGGCGGCTCTGAGCGCGCTCGATTGGTCGTTTGTGCCGCAATATCAGATTGATCAGTTGGGACCGTTGAATGTGTCACGCGAAGCGGGTGTTCGGCCACGGATGGATCAAGCGTACTAACTGGAATAGCTTTTAAAACGAAAAAACGCGGCACTGTATGTGCCGCGTTTTTTTTGTGTGTCGGGAAACGTGCGTTTAGCTGTCCCACTCATCCGCAGCAGCGTCCCACAGTTTGGACAGTAGATTTGTGCGGCCTTTGCTCGGCAACGTAAATTCTGTGCGTGTGATCGTTGGATTGCTGGGAGGATTGCTTGCAGAAGGCATGGTTTCGCCCAGAAGCGTTAGGTTGAAATCCCCTTCAAAGGCCCCGCCATTAAAGGCATAGCTAGAGGTTTTCTTGGCCCCGCGTGAATAGTTGATGATGAACTCTGCAATCCCGATGCCAAGGGCGGCACCTGCAACGCTGTCGGTTGGGAAATGCACACCAGCCACGGTGCGGTTTAAGGCAATCCGTGCCGCCAAACGATAGGCTGGCAGTTGATCTTGCACGCCTTTGACGGGGTTTTTGTAGTTTGGATCCGTCAAATACGCCATCAACGTGGCCGCCGCAAAGGCCTCGGTTGCGTGACCGCTCGGCCATGTGCCGTGACCTGGGGTTTGGATCATCGGTTGCACTTCTTGCGCAAATGCGATGGGGCGGGGGCAATCAAACAATTGCTTTAGCCGCATTTCGCACACTTGGCAGGTGCGTTGGATCAGGGCGTAAACTTCGAGCGTCCATTTGTTTGAACTGCTCGACAAATAGCTGAGCGCACCAAAGAAGGGGGTAAGGTCGCCAATCTGGGTTTCGATTTCTGCTTGCCGATCAAATCGCAAATCTGCGGAAGAGCGCAAATAATAAAGCTGCTCTTCAAAGTCTTTGAGGTTGGGGCGGGACAGGTTAACGATGGTTTCGTCCATGCCGCCGCCGACAAAGCTGATGCCTGCGGTGTTGTGTGCCACCGTATCATCGACACGGATGAGGCCCATGATTTCCGCCAAAATAGCCGCCGAGCGAGGATACGCACCCATCTTTTTAAATGTTGTCCATTGCCGTTCTGCGCTGCTTCCGTTGCCAGATTGATAGGACACTGGCCGTGTTGGCGTGCCATCCCAAAATCGCTGTGTTCCATCACGAGTTGTGATCAGCGCCGTGCCAGCATAAGGGTTTCCAGAATATCCTTGGGGTCCCTGTGGCCCTTGTGGACCCTGTGGTCCCTGAGGCGTTTGCGGCCCCTGCGGACCTTGGGGGCCTTGTGGACCTTGGGGTCCCTGTGGGCCTTGCGGGCCTTGTGGTCCTTGCGGGGTAAAAACTGCCATTTCTTAAACTCCATTTATCAATAGTCTGATTGAAATTCGTCCGCGTTCAGATGTCAAATTTTCCGAAGCTCGGAGCGGATTATTTCACGATTTTTTCACAATTCCTTAAGAAGACCTGTTAGTCTACCACCAAGGGGTGACTGCACATTTCAAATCTGCGGTCCATGAATACCATAAGGCGAAGATGGACAGTGTGCCAAATTTGATCAAAATTCAGACGGTTGGGCCTTTTCAAGTTATTGGTCCAGATGGGGAACTGCTGACACCCAACGGGGCCAAAGCCTGCGCATTGCTGGCGATTTTGGCGCTGACGGATGGAAAATCACGTCCAAGACGGTTCCTAGAAGAAAAACTGTGGAGCGGACGTGCGCCCGAACAAGCGGGGCAAAGCCTGCGCCAAGAATTGACCCAAATTCGACGGGCCTTTGGGGATCATGCTGACTGTTTCATCGTCGATCGTACAAATGTTCGGCTCGACCCAGAGTTGGTTGCGGTTGATTTTGATGATCTGACAAATTTGCCCAAAGACAGTCGCGAATTGCTTGAGGGATTGCTGGTTCGCGACGCGGCATTCGAGGAGTGGTTAACCGAAGTGCGCAGTGCATTTGGGCGACGTAAATCTGCGATTGAGGCCCGTCAAAAGGGGCTGGTTTTGCGAACGCGCCCAGCGGCGGACGGTTCAGGGGCAAAGGGTATTCTGGGGGACGTTTTGGCCAATCAGATTGGTCAAAACATCGCGGAACAGGTGCGGGCATGGCGACAAGTCAACGTGCGCATGGCCGAGACCGAACAAGATGCGGCAGAGATTGAAATTGATGCCCAAGTGGCAGAAGAGGATGGGCAGAGCCTCGCGTTTATTCGTCTTATCCATGCGGGCACGGGGCGTGTGTTGCACACCCAAAAGGCGCAGGTGGATGCGAGTTCTATGCGGGCGGCCACCGAGGATTTGTTGGCCGATATCACGGTCGAAGCCGCAGAAAAAACGCTTGATGCGATGGCAAATGCGTTTCCGTCTGAACGCCCTGAATTGGCCTCTGCGGCTTTGGCGCGGCGTGCGGTGCGCGAAATGGAGAGTTTCGAAGCAAGCCGTTTGGACGTGGCTGAAACACTGCTGCGCAATGCCTATGATATTGATCAAAATGGGCTTTTTCTGGCGTGGCAAAGCCTGTTGAAAACCATCCAAATGACAGAACTTCTGAGCCCTGATGGGCAGGGTGATCTGGAAATGATCGAAGCGTTGAACCGCAAAGCCATTGAGCTGGATGGAGAAAACCCCTTGGTGCAGGCGCTGGTGAACCAAGTACAGGTTTTGATGTTTACCGATTTAGGGGCGGCAAATGCGATGGCGGGGCAGCGGTTGGATCCAAATCTGTCGGGTGCGTTTTCGATGTCCTCCCTTGCCAGCGCAAATATGTGGGAAGGCGATGCGGAAAACGCCTATCAGCTGACCAAAAAAGCCACGGCGTTGGCGGGGCGTTCCAGTTTCCACCACTGGTGGGATACGTTCCATTGCATCAGTTGCATTGCGTCTGGTCGGTTTGACGAAGCCATTCAGTTTGGCGAATCTGCGGCACGGGTCACACCCAACTTCCGCCCCCCACTGCGTCACCTTTTGGCGCTTTATGCCCATACTGGGGAGCGTGAAAAGATGTGGGAGATGGTGACGGCGCTGAAGCGGTTGGAGCCTGATTTCTCGCTCGATAAGTTCAAGTTCGATGAAACCTATCCTGTGCGCACCCTGCGCCGTGCGAATTTGTTGAATTTTCCAATCGAAGAGTGATAGGCCGCTTGCCTTTTGGGAGCGATGTGCAAATGCTGTCGCCAACTTAAGGAGAACACCATGGCCTTGGAAGACGCAGCAAAATTCATTGATGACGCGTTCACCCGTGACGATATGAAAGGGGCCTCTTTTGAGGCGACTTATGCAGGGGCAACATCGTTTTTGCGCCGCAGATACACCAAGGATTTGACGGGTGTTGATCTGGCTGTGACGGGCATTCCGTTTGATTGCGCCGTGACCAATCGGCCCGGCACGCGATTTGGCCCGCGGGCTGTGCGCGAGGCGAGCGCATTACAAGCACCAGATGCACCCTATGGCTGGGATGTGGACCCGATGAGCGCATTTAACATCGCGGATTATGGGGATGTGGCCTTTGATCATGCAAAGATTTGGGAGTTTCCCAAAGCGTTGCAAGACCATATTGCGGGGATTTTAGCCACTGACACAGCGTGCCTGTCCATTGGGGGGGATCATTATGTCAGCTATCCCATTCTAAAGGCACATGCGGAAAAATACGGCCCATTGTCGTTGCTGCAATTTGATGCCCATTCAGATACGTGGGTGGATGATGACCCTGATCGGATTGATCACGGGACCATGTTTTATAAGGCGGTCAAAGACGGAATCGTGGACCCAACACGGTCTGTGCAGGTGGGTATCCGAACCACAAATCCCGATAATTTGGGTGTGCCAACCATTGATGCACCCGAAGTGCATCGCATCGGGCCAGAGGCCGTGGTTGAGAAAATCAAAAGCGTGTTGGGGGATCACCAAACCTATGTGACGTTTGACATTGATTGCCTTGATCCCGCCTTTGCACCCGGGACGGGGACCCCTGTTTGGGGTGGTTTATCGAGTGGTCAGGCCGCTGCGATCCTGCGTGGGTTGGCGGGGATCAATGTTGTTGGGATGGATGTGGTCGAGGTATCGCCGCAATATGACACAAGTGGCGCAACTGCGATTGCGGGGGCGCATGTGGCGGTGGAATTGCTGTGCTTGTGGGCGCATCGCCAAAAGTTCGGAGGCTGATATGACGGACCAAAACTACAACCAACCAATCGGCGGAAATGAGATGCCGCGTTTTGCTGGGCCCGGCACGTTTATGCGTCTGCCTACTGCTGAAACCGCCGCAGGTTTGGATGTTGGGTTTATCGGCATTCCCATGGATATCGGCACCAGTTGGCGGTCTGGCACGCGGTTTGGTCCCAAGGCCATTCGCGCGGAATCTAATATGTTGCGGCCTTACAATATGTGGACCCGTGCGGCCCCTTTCGACAGTTTGCAGTGCGCAGATTTGGGTGACGTGCCGATCAATACATTCGATCTAAAGGACTCGGTTCGACGTATTACGGAATATTACGACACGGTTCTGGAGCATGATGTGGTTCCCATGACGCTTGGGGGGGATCATACGTTGACCCTGCCTGTGTTGCGCGCCATTGCCAAGAAACACGGGCCTGTGGCCTTGGTGCATGTGGATGCCCATGCGGATATCAATGAACACATGTTTGGTGAAGAGATTGCCCATGGCACCCCGTTTCGCCGCGCCCATGAAGAGGGTTTGTTGCAGGACGATAAGGTGTTTCAGATTGGCTTGCGTGGTACGGGCTATGCTGCGGATGACTTTGATGAAGCGCGGCGCTGGGGGTTTACTGTGATCCAAGCCGAGGAGCTGTGGCATCAATCGTTGACGCCATTGGCGGCACGGATCAAAGAGCATATTGGCGATGTGCCCTGCTATATCACCTACGATATCGACAGTCTTGATCCTGCCTATGCGCCCGGCACGGGAACACCTGAAATTTGTGGTTTGACACCGCCCCAAGCGGTGGAATTGATCCGTGGTTTGCAGGGGTTGAATGTGGTTGGGGCGGACCTTGTTGAGGTGTCACCACCTTATGACCCAAGCGGGAATACGGCCTTGGTAGGGGCGAATATTCTCTATGAAATGCTGTGCATTTTGCCAGGTGTTATGGCTGGCGAGTAACGCTTGGTGTTGCCGAATAGAGCGCCTTTCGGCGCAGGACTATGAGCTTTGCTTAGGGGCAAAGCGGCAGGGGCCTCGCCGGCCCCTTACCCCCGCGGATATTGAAACCAAAAAGAGTTTTGGTTTGGCTCTGTTAATGGCCGCCAAAGCGCCCGAGTTGGACGCCGTAATCAACGGACAGGCGATAATCGGGATCATCATCGGTATCGACCATCAATTGCCCAGCTTTGTTCAGAAGTTGGTGACAATCTTGGCTAAGGTGGCGCAGCATCAGGCGTTTGCCTGCTGTATCGTATTTTTCGGCCACGGCTTCGATGGCTTGCAACGCGGATTGATCGACAACGCGGGATCCTGCGAAATCTAGGATGACCGTGTCTGGGTCTGTGTCAAAGTCGAACAGTTCTTGGAACCGTGTGGCGGAGCCGAAGAACAGCGGACCTTGGATGTCATAGACACGAGCGCCGGGTTCAGTTGTCGAAGGGTGTGTGTTTGCGGAAATGCGGGAGGCTGCGTTCCATGCGTAGACGAGGGCTGAGACGATGACGCCAACCACTACGGCGATGGCGAGGTCTTTGTAGACGGTGACGATGGTTACGAGGATGATGACGAAAGCATCGGCAAAAGGCACGCGTGCCATGAGTTTGAGCGACTGCCATGCGAAGGTGCCGATTACGACCATGAACATCACGCCAACCAAGGCGGCCAGCGGGATCAGTTCAATGATGCTGGAACCCACGAGGATGAAGGCCAGTAAGAACAGCGCCGCTGAAATGCCAGACAAGCGGCCACGGCCACCTGAGTTTACGTTGATCATGGATTGGCCGATCATGGCACAGCCGCCCATGCCGCCAAAAAAGCCAGTGACGGTGTTTGCCGCACCTTGGGCGAGGCATTCTTTGGAGGCACCGCCCCGTTGGTTCGTGATTTCGCCCACGAGGTTGAGTGTGAGCAGGCTTTCGATCAGGCCGATGGCAGCGAGGATCACGGCGTAAGGTAGGATGATCCAAAAGGTTTCAAGGGTGAAGGGAACGTTTGGAATGGCGAAAGGTGGCAGGCCCCCTTCGACAGAGGCAAGATCGCCAACGCGCGGGACGGGAACGTCAAACATGATGACGGCGATTGCGACTAAGCCGATGGCGGCGAGCGGGGCAGGAAACGCCTTGGTCAGGCGAGGTGTGACCCAGATGATTGCCATGGTTGCCGCCACAAGAGCGAGGGTGATCCAAAGGGTTGTGCCCGACATCCAGACATGATGGCCGTTGCCGTCTGGGATCTTGAATTGTTCCATTTGGGCCAAGAAAATAACGATTGCGAGACCGTTTACGAAGCCAAGCATCACGGGATGAGGCACCATGCGGATGAATTTTCCAAGGCGGAAGATGCCTGCGAGGATTTGCAGGATGCCCATTAAGACAACGGTTGCGAACAAGTATTGAACGCCGTGTTGTGCCACGAGAGACACCATCACAACCGCGAGCGCCCCTGTCGCGCCTGAGATCATACCCGGACGACCACCAAAAGCTGCTGTGATCAAACCCACGATAAAGGCGGCATAGAGCCCAACCAACGGATCAACACCTGCCACAAAAGCGAAGGCCACTGCCTCTGGCACCAAGGCCAAGGCAACCGTCAGGCCCGACAGAATATCTGTGCGGGTTTGCGGAAGGTTAAATTCGCGGGTGCGCGAAAAATAAGAGTTATCGCGTAGATTGGCGGCGAAATCAGAAATAGGTGTGCGTTTGGTCACGAGCGTCATCCTGCAGTGTCTTTGGCGTGCAATAGGGCGTTCGTGCGCAAAGGTCTAGGAAACATTGGCATAAAATGACGAAGACTTTGTAAACGGGCTGGAAAAGACTTCGTTTGCGGGTCAGGGTGAGCACAACGAGGGGGTGCATTATGAAGCTGACCGATCTGGATATTTTTGTTGTTGGGAATAGACCGCCTGGCTGGGGTGGGCGCTATTTTATCTTTGTCAAACTGACGACGGATACGGGCATTGTTGGCTATGGCGAGGTCTATGCCGCAGCTGTTGGGCCAGATGCCATGTGCGGGGTGATCCGCGATGTGTTTGAACGGCATATGTTGGGGGAAAGCCCTGAAAACATTGAACTTATGTTCCGTCGTGTCTATTCGAGCGGCTTTACGCAGCGGCCTGATCCGACCACGATTGGGGCGTTTTCGGGGATGGAAATTGCCTGTTGGGATATTGTCGGGAAGGCGCTGGATCGGCCTGTTTATGCGCTGATGGGCGGGCTGATGAATGAACGCATTCGATCCTATACTTATCTGTATCCGATGGAACACCATGATATCACAGCGTTTTGGTCATCCCCTGAAATGGCGGCGGAAAGCGCAAAACATGCTGTAGATCAAGGGTTTACGGCGGTGAAATTTGATCCTGCGGGCCCTTACACGATGCGCGGGGGGCATATGCCTGCGATGGCAGATATTTCGCAATCGGTGGCGTTTTGTAAGGCGATCCGCGAGGCGGTGGGCGATAAGGCGGATCTGTTGTTTGGCACCCATGGGCAGTTTTCAACGGCGGGGGCTATTCGGTTGGGGCAGGCGTTGGAACCCTATTCTCCGCTGTGGTTTGAAGAGCCGATTCCCCCTGACAATATCAATGAAATGGCCAAGGTTGCGGGGGCGGTTCGTATTCCTGTTGCCACGGGGGAACGTCTTGTTTCCAAAGCGGAATTTGCGCCTGTGTTGCGGTCCGGGGCGGCAACGATTTTGCAACCTGCGCTGGGTCGGTCAGGTGGGATTTTGGAAACGAAGAAGATTGCCGCGATTGCCGAGGTTTATAACGCGCAGATGGCGCCGCATTTGTATGCGGGGCCAGTGGAATGGGCGGCGAATATCCAGCTGGCTGCGAATATTCCGAACCTGCTGATGGCGGAAACGATTCAGACGGGGGGTGCGTTTCATCTCGACCTGATTAAGCATACGATTCAATGGGATAACGGGTACATCGTGGCCCCGACGGCCCCTGGATTGGGTATCGAGTTTGATGAAGATTTGGCCCGTGCGAACCCATGGGAAGGCGAAGGGTTGCATTTGGAAATGCAAGAAGACGCTTGCCGATACGATCAGGCGAATGCCTTTGCAGGGGGTGCACCCCCTATCGAAGAGTAAACGCAACGGACGCATTGGTAAGGTTTGGTGGGTTAACGAGGTGTAAACGAGTCCGCAAACCACCCAGAAACAGGGGTCCTTTGGTATGGGTCTTGTGTTGGTTTTAGGGCGTTAACCTTTGACGCAACGGGTGAATCCTTAACCGCGGGTTAACGTCGACACGTTTGGTTGAACGTGTCGACATTAAGAGAGTGTTAAGGATTAGCCTTAGGATGTGCGGTGGGGTTTGTGTTTGAAACAGATTACTCAGGGGCCTGTTTTGCCCCTTATTCCGCACCGCGTTTTTCTCCACCTCAGCTCTTGTAAGCAGTGCTCTCTGCGCTTAGGTTCGCAATACTGAGTTTAAGGCAATTTCCCCGATGTCCCACAAACGCGCTGTTTACTTCATCCTGTTGACCGTGATGATCGATGCCATTGGTATTGGTCTGATCATGCCCGTCATGCCCGCCTTGTTGTTGGATTTGGGCGGCTCAAATCTGTTTAATGCGGCGATTTGGGGTGGGGTGTTGTCCACCGTCTTCGCCTTGATGCAGTTTTTGTTTGGCCCTTTGGTGGGCAACCTGTCGGATCGGTTTGGGCGGCGCAAGGTATTGCTGGTGTCTTTAAGCGTGATGGCGGCGGATTATGTGGTGATGGGGTTTGCCAACTCGATTTGGTTGCTGTTGCTGGCGCGTATTGTGGGCGGGATTACGGCGGCGAACCATTCCACCGCATCGGCGGTGATTGCAGATGTGTCAAAGCCAGAGGAGCGGGGGGCCAATTTTGGTCTGCTTGGCGCAGCTTTCGGGATTGGTTTTATTCTGGGACCCGTGATTGGGGGCTTTGCAGCAGGATTTGGTCCTCGCACGCCGTTCTTCGTGGCTGCTGCGCTGGCGGGTGGGATTGCCCTGTTTGGCGTGTTCGCGTTGGAAGAAACGGTTACGGATGAAAACCGTCGCGTGTTTGAATGGCACCGTGCCCTGCCTTGGGGGGCGTTTGCGCAAGTGGGCAAACTGGCGGGGCAAACACGGTTGTTGATTGTGCTGTTTTTCCAAGAGGTTGCCTTCATGGTGTATCCGGTCGTTTGGGCGTTTTACACCATCGCAAAATTTGGTTGGGAAGAATGGCTTGTGGGGCTTTCGCTTGGGGCGTTTGGGGTGATGATGGCCTTGTCCCAAGGGGTATTGATCCGCTTCGTTATTCCGCGATTGGGGGAACATCGTACGGCAATTTTGGGCCTGTCGATGGAGTTCTTGTCGTTTGTGGGGATTGCGCTTGCCCCTGCTACATGGGTGATATTCGCGTTGTTGCCGCTGAGTGCGCTTGGCATGTTGGCGGGTCCTGCGATGCAAGGGATCATGAGCCGCGCCGTGCCTGACAACGCTCAAGGTGAGTTGCAGGGGGTCGTAAGCTCCGTGCGGGCGATTGCGTCCATTCTTGCACCACTGGTTATGACAGGACTGTTTTGGGCGTTTAGCCCTGAGGGGTGGTTCTTGGAGTTTCCAGGGGCGCCGTTTGTGTTGTCAGCCCTATTGATGCTGGTGGCGATCCGCATCATGTGGGGCTTTGGCCGCAAAGCCACGCCCTAAAGCGTTTCGGCTTTATGTTGAAACGCATTTCCCTGCCTGTGGCCAAAGCCACAACGGGATTTGCGTTGCTCCATGATTCAAACAAAAATCGAAACGCTATGGGTTACATCAGCCGTCGATTTGTTTGGCCATAATCGCGATGGCCTTTTGATAGACCCCAGCGGCGTTCCATTGTTTGATGACCTTAAAGTTCGGCTGGCCTTGTTGATAGCCTTTGCCAGGTTTCCAACCTTTTTGGCGCAAGAAGTTGGCGGTTGAGGCCAGCGCATCGGTTTGGTTGTAAAAGTCAACGCGGCCATCGCCATTGCCATCGACGCCGTATTTCAAAGCGTTGCCTGGCAGGAATTGGGTATGACCCAATTCGCCGTGTTTCGCGCCTTTGGTCCCACCTGATATCGCGCCTTGATCCACGAGTTTCAACGCACCGATTGCGTGGGGTTTGAAGAAGTCGGAGCGGCGGCAATCATACGTCAGCGTGGTGATAGCCGAGACGACTTGGCTGCCGCCCATAAAGCCACCGAAACCTGTTTCCATGCCGTGGATCGCGATGATCACACCTGCGGGTACGCCAAAGCGTTTTTCGAGGGAATTGTAAAACGACGCGCTTTTGGCTTTGCGTTTTCTGCCTTGGGACACAATGGTCGGTGCACCGCGCACTTTCATAAACTTGTCGAGCGAGTATTTGAATGATTTTTGGTTGCGATCTGCCTTGATCGTCCCTGTGGCATAGCTTGCCGCTGCAAGTGCTTGCAGGCCGCGCTTTTTGACGCCTGCTTTCTTGGCTTCGGCGGCGAACTCTTTCTTCCAAGTGTTGAACCCCGCGCTGGTGTTACCGCATGAGGCGGCAAGGGCAGGAGCGGTGGCGAGAATGGCTGTGCTGAAAATGATGCTGCGTAAAAACATAATGGTCCCCTTCTGTGAATGAGACTAACATAGGGTGAATTCGCCCATCTGAAAACTGTGGTTTTTAGGTTCGACGAAAACAGGCTAGGACGTTTGGGCAGGGGGCAGAAGGTCTTCGAGAAAGAAGGCAGAGAGCGTGGCGCGACCTTCGACATTGGCTTTGGCGTAAGTAGTGGTGGCTTGCTGGCGGGCGGTGCGTTCAGAGATGCCGCGAAAATCCGCGATTTCACGCATTGAAAACCCCTTGAGCAACAACAACGCCACATCCCGTTCTGCGGGTGTCAGCTGCCACTGATCGAATTGGGCATCAATGTGCTGGCTGAGGCCGAGTCGCTGTTTTTGGGCGATGTTTGACCAATATTTCATATCCGCCCCCTTCCGTTTCGCTTGGATGGCGTAGAATCGGCTGGAGGACCACGCGGTTAGAGGTTGGAGCACCCAGATATAAATGAGCGGGATGACGAGGATCGTAGACACAAAGAAATCCAACATGAGAGACCACAGGTTGGACCCATCGCTGAAATCCGACACCATATCAAACACGGATGTCGCGATCATCAAAAAGATCGCCACGGCCACGAGTTTGCGTTCGAGAGAATGAAACATGTTTGGTCCTTTGACTGCTTTGTGAACAGACCTGATTGCCGGTTTTTTGCAATACGTCATTTGCTGGAAGGCCCCAATTTTGTGGCTTATCCGTCTTGCGCCCGATGTTTTGTTTTGCACTTTCCTGTTTGTCCAACCTTACGAACAACGGAGTTAAACATGAAAAAACACATCATCACAGCTGCGGCAGTCTCTTTGGTTTGGGGGCTTCCGGCAGTGGCAAAAGACAAACCTTGGGAATTTGAAATCCAGATCGGGGCAGAGCGAGAAGCGGCCTACGTCGGTTCAGACGTTTATACCACGGGCGCTGATGTCGGCCTGAAAGCAACGTATACTGCACCCAACGATATTGAATGGAGCATTTCAACGGGGGGGCTGGGTGTTGGTATCCCCCTTGCAAATGACTATGGATTACAATTCACGCTTGAATACGAGCCCGGACGTGAAAACGCTGACGATCCCATATTAGCGGGCTTCCCAACGGTTGAAAACACATGGGAATTTCAGGCTGTTTTGGTGCGCCAAATTGGTGATTTCCAAGTTGGTGCTGGAATTCAAAAGGATATCCAAAATCGAGGCAAAGGGCTGGTTGGTTTCGTTGGGGCCGCCTATGAGCGGGACGTTTCGAACCGTGTAACCCTGCGTGCGGCGTTGGACGTCAGCTTTGCGGATTCCACGCATATGAATACCGAAGTCGGTGTCAGTGCAGCAACCTCTGCTGCCACAGGGGTAGGGGCCTATACTGCCTCTGGTGGGTATAAGGGCACGACTTTAGAACTTGGCGTCGATTATGCGTTAACCCAACGCGCATCGTTGTTCGCCGAGGTTGCGGTAGAGACCTATGGCTCTGCAGTGGCTGACAGTCCATTGGTGCGGGACCATGGCAGCCGCACCAACACAGGCGCCAACGTGGGCATAAGCTTTAGGTTTTAAGACCGCAACAGAGCCCCGCGCGAATTCCCCCTTGCGCGGGGC
>CAYWIR010000002.1:0-22884 GCA_964458375.1 uncultured Neptunicoccus sp. | reverse complement strand
GCCTTCAGGCTAATCGCACGGAAAATACACTGCTTTTCGGATGCCACCCGCAAAGGCCGCTCTTTCCACGCTGCACCATTGGGTGCCCCATACCAAACCAAATCCAAATCCGTCAGCTTGATCGCACCCTCATCACGGCCCAGTTCCGTGGTCAAAATCACATCGCAATCCCCTGCCGCGAACATGTTTTTCAACTCGGTTGTGAAAGAAGACACAAGGTTCACTTTCACCCGTGGAAAGGCTTTGCTGAACCGTTTCAACACCATCGGAATATGCGGATACACGATATCATGGGGCACGCCGAAAACGATTTCGCCTTCAAACTTCTGATCGGTCATGCGCGTCCACACCTCGTCGTTCAGCGCCAATAAGCGCCGACCATAACTCAGCAACAATTCCCCTTGCGCGGTTGGGGTGACGCTGCGGTTGGACCGATCCAACAAAGATTGCCCAAGGCTCTCTTCCAACCGCTTCAACTGCATGGACACCGCCGATTGCGTCAAATTCAACTGCGCCGCCGCCCGTGTCACACCCCCAGTGTCCGCAACAGCCACAAAACTGCGCAACGCCGTGATATCCAAATTCCGTACCATAATCTGTTCCTTCTTAAATTCAGGGTTTGCGCGTTTCACCACCCATCATCAAAATTCGTGATGCAAAGCAAAACAAACATTCGTTTTCCAAATGTGTAGCTCTCTGCCAAATAGATATCAAGGAAATTGATGCAAACACGATTTTGCATCGCAATATGGAAAGGATACCACATGACAACCCTCTCACACCGCAGCTATGCCTCCGTCGCAACTCCCCGTGCTGGGCTTTTCCAACGGTTGGCCCGTGCCCTGCAACTCACCAAGCAACGCCAAGACCTTGCCGCCCTGTCAGATGCGCAATTGCAAGACATTGGCCGCACCCGCGCCGAAGCAGAGGCCGAATCCAAGCGCGCGCCTTGGGATGCCCCGCGCCATTGGACCTTGTAACGGGGGTTTACGGTGGAACTTCTTAATTTGTTAACGTTTTTTGTGCGGTATTCGGCAAATGCCGCACAAATCCCATCCGATTTTCCTTGAAAAACAGCGTCAGCGCACCGATATTCAGAAGTGAAACTGTCAGGCATTCGTCTGTCAGTCGATTCAATTGTTTTTCAAGGAGAAAACCAAATGGCAGAATACGAGACAGTCCGCCGCGCACACGCGGGTGTGGGTGTCGATGCCACCCAGATCGACGCTGGGTTGCGCGCGCACATGAACAAAGTCTACGGCCTTATGGCTGTTGCCATGTTTATCACAGGCATCGTTGCCTACTACGTGGGCATGGATTTTAAACGCGCTGTCGCAGGCGAAGAAACACTGATCCTGTCCTACGGCATGATCGACGCAATGTATAACTCAGCCCTGCGCTATGTAATTATGTTTGCACCGCTCGCCTTTGTGTTCGGCCTCTCTGCCATGATCAACCGCATGTCCATGGGCACAGCACAAATCGTGTTTTGGGCCTTTGCTGCAGTTATGGGTCTGTCGATCTCTTGGATCTTCGTGGTCTTTACTGGCATGTCGATCGCACAAATCTTCTTTGCGACAACGATCATGTTCTCCTCCATCAGCATTTGGGGCTACACCACCAAGAAAGACATTTCTGGTTGGGGCAGCTTCTTGTTCATGGGTCTGATCGGCATCATCGCCGTGTCTATCCTGAACATCTGGGTGCAATCTGATGGTCTCGCATTTGCTGTGAACATCATCGGTGTGCTCGTGTTTGCTGGCCTCACAGCCTATGACACGCAGAACATCAAGAACACATACCTTGTGCACGCCCAACACGGCGACACAGAATGGCTCGGCAAATCCGCAATCATGGGTGCCCTCAGCCTTTACCTGAACTTCATCAACATGTTCATCATGTTGCTGCAACTGTTCGGCAGCCGCGAATAACGCGACGCAAAGTAATCACAAAAAGCCGGGGCATGTCCTCGGCTTTTTTGGTTTTAGGGGGTAAGGTTTCGCAAACTTTACCAACGAAAGCCAAATCCATGTCCGATTTCCCACTCTCCGTCACGGCCGCCACCGCCGTAATTCTCGGCGCGCTTTATGTGTACATGACCCTGCGCATCGCCCTGCAACGACGCGGCGAAGGTATTTCCATGGGCGACAACGATGATCTTTCTCTCGCACGGAAAATCCGTGGCCAAGCCAACGCCGCCGAACAAATTCCCCTGGGTCTGATCTTAATCGGCCTGAACGAAGCCATGAACTCCGCTCCCACCGCCATGGCGCTCGCGGCCTTACTGGTCATTGGCCGCGTTATGCACTGTTCGCATTTTTACCGCGACAACCAACCGATCAAAACGCGCGCTTACGGCATGATGCTGACGCTGTTCTCGCATATTCTAGGCATCATCGGGCTGGCTCTGGGCCTTATCCTCTAGCGGTAATGTCCGCCAACAACGCACGACACGCCGCCTCGATCAGATCAAACACGCTGTCAAACCCGTCTTCATAATACGGGTCTGGCACCTCGCGCAGCGGCTGATCGGGCAAATAGTCCAGCAGCATCTTCAACTCTGCCTTTGATCCACAAGGCGCAAGCGCCCGCAAGTTCGCCATATTGCTGTGATCCATCCCGACAATCAGGTCAAACGTGTCAAAATCGGACTGCACCGTTTGGCTGGACCGCTGCGCCGACAAATCATACCCCCGCCGCTTCGCCTCCGCCATAGACCGCGCATCTGGCAATTTGCCATTGTGCCACCCGCTGGTCCCCGAACTGCTCACTTCAATATCTGCGCCCGCCTCTGCCACAAGACCCCGCATAATCCCCTCGGCGGTTGGGGACCGGCAAATATTGCCAAGACAGACAAATTGAATACGATAGGTCATACCCCCCAATAACCGAAGGACAGCCCCATGAACATCCTCATCCTAACAGGCGCTGGCATTTCCGCCGAAAGCGGCATCGGAACCTTTCGCGATGCGGGGGGACTGTGGGAACAATACCCCATTGAACAGGTGGCTACGCCCGAAGGATTTGCCGCCGATCCCGCGTTGGTGCACCGCTTTTACAACGACCGCCGCGCCAACGCCGCAGCCGCTATGCCAAACGCCGCCCATAAGGCGCTTGCTGAACTCGAACAAAAACACCCCGCAGACGTGCTGATTGTCACCCAAAACGTGGATGATCTGCACGAACGCGGTGGCAGCCAGAACGTGTTACACATGCACGGCGCCCTGCACCGCGCCACTTGCGCGGCCTGCGAACACACTTGGCCCGCCCCTGCGATGATGCACGCCGATGATCCCTGCCCCAAGTGCAACGCCCCTGCCACACGCCCCGATATTGTCTGGTTTGGCGAAATCCCAAAGGGCATGCATGTGATCGAAGCCGCCCTGCAACAGGCTGATCTGTTTGTGTCCATCGGAACATCTGGCACGGTCTACCCCGCCGCAGGATTTGTGCAGTCGGCCAAGGCAATGGGCATTGAAACCTTGGAACTCAACATGGAAACCAGCTCTGGCATCTTTGATGACAGCCGAAACGGCCCCGCCACCGAACTGGTCCCCGCTTGGGTGGACGAGGTATTGGCCCGTTAAGTCAGATGTGCCACCACCTTTTGTCCTGCCAAAACAGCGATCCCGCTCTGCAAACCTTACCAAAACCTTAACCCTGACGCGTCTTATATGACGCGTCGTTCAAGACGCGTTGTTTAAGACGCGTTGTTAACGCAAGGTATTACCCAACTCCCTCCCAACGCCTCTCAAACCCGTCCCCCTCACGCCCCTGCGCCCATCTGCCCCATCACAATCCGCACCCTCCCTGATTACCTTTGCCCAGAAAGGGGACACCATGAAAATTCTCATCCTCGGGGGCTACGGTGTGTTTGGCGGCAGGCTCGCCCACCTTCTCTCCGATCTTCCCAGCATCGAACTCCTCATCGCAGGCCGCTCCCCCGCCAAAGCCGAGGCATTCTGCGCCGCCTACCAAGGCCAAGCCAAAGTCACCCCGCTTACTCTCAACCGCGCCGATATCGCCGCGCATGTCAAAGCCGTGCGCCCAGACCTCATCGTTGATGCGTCTGGCCCGTTTCAAAACTACGCAGAAACCGACACAGATGATCCCTACATCGTCCCGCGCTGCGCCATCGAAAACGCCATCCCCTATCTCGATTTCGCTGACGCCTCTGATTTTGTCGCAGGGATCACCGCCCTCGACCCCGCCGCCAAAACAGCCAACACCTTCGCCCTGTCTGGGGTCTCATCCTTTCCCGTTCTTACCGCCGCCGTCGTGCGCGAATTGGCCAAAGGCATCACGGTTAAGACCATCACGGGCGGCATCGCCCCTTCTCCCTTTGCGGGCGTCGGGCTTAACGTCATGCGCGCCGTTGTCGGCTACGCAGGCCAACCCCTAACGCTGACACGGGGCGGCAAGATCACCACCGCCAACGGCCTCGCCGAGAGCCTGCGCACCACCATCGCACCCCCGGGTGCATTGCCTTTGCACAACATCCACTTTTCCCTCGTGGATGTGCCCGACCTGCAGGTTATCCCGCCCGAATACCCAAACCTCAACAGCATTTGGATGGGCGCTGGCCCCGTGCCAGAAATCCTCCACCGCGCGCTCAACATCCTTGCAAAACTCCGCGCGTTCAAACTGTTACCAAACCTCGCACCCGCCGCGCCCCTGTTTTACAAAATCCTCAACCTCATGACATTTGGCGAACATCGGGGCGGCATGTTCGTGCGCGTCACAGGGGACGGCGCAAACGGTCCTACCAGCCGCACATGGAACATGCTCGCCGAAGGGGACGACGGTCCCTTTGTCCCATCCATGGCGATCGAAGCGATTATTCGCAAAATGCTGAACGGCGATATGCCACGCCCGGGCGCACGCCCCGCCACCGATGCCCTCACACTGGCGGACTACGATCACCTGTTCACACGCCGCGCCATCACCACGGGCATCCGTGAAACCCTCCCCAAAACCGCACCGCTCTATGAACGCATCCTTGGCACCGCGTTCCACGACCTGCCCGATCAATTGCGCGCCCTACACACCCCAAACGGCATCACCCGTTGGTCTGGAACCGCCACAGTCACACGCGGCACAAACCCGCTCGCTACACTCGCGGCCACCCTGTTGGGTCTGCCCCAAGCCGCAAAAACCGTGCCTGTCAGCGTGACGTTCACACCAAAAGACGGCGCAGAACTCTGGGAACGCAACTTTGGCGGCAAAACCTTCCGCTCGCACCAATCCGAAGGCACAGGCCGCAGCGCCCATCTGCTGAGCGAACGCTTCGGACCAGTCACAGTGGACCTCGCGCTCGTGCTCAAAGACGGTGAACTGGATCTCATCCCGCGCCGTTGGGCAATCCTCGGCATTCCCATGCCCACGGCTCTGCTCCCCCAAGGACGCAGCTTTGAATCCGCGCCAGATGGGACCTTCACCTTTGATGTGCAGTTTAAAACACCCCTAACAGGGCTGATCGCAGCCTACAAAGGCACGCTGACTAAGCAGTAACCTCGTTTGGCACCGCCTCGCCTGCGAAAAACGCGCGCAGGTTTTCAACGGCCATCAGCCCCATGCCAACCCGTACCTCCAACGCCGCCGTGCCTAAATGGGGTAACAAACTCACGTTTTGCAACCTGCGCAGCGCCTCTGGCACGGTAGGTTCGTTTTCATAAACATCCAACCCCGCGCCCCCAATCGCGCCATGCTCTAAGGCCGCAATCAACGCAGCTTCATCCACCACATCCCCCCGCGCCGTATTCACCAAAATTCCGTGGGGCTGCATCGCCGCCAATTCTGCCGCGCCAATCATATGCTGGTTCGCAGGTCCCCCCGGCACAGACAAAGACACCACATCCGCCGCGCCCATCACCTCTGTAATTGAACTCAGCTGCCGCGCAGGCACACCGCAATCCTCCACACGGGACCGATTGTAAAACACCACATCCATGCCAAACCCATAATGACACCGCTTGGCAATCGCCTTGCCAATCCGCCCCATGCCAATCACACCCAGCGTCTTCCCAGACACATGCAGCCCCAAAAACTGCGTCGGATGCCAGCCGTCCCACGACCCATCACGCACCGATGCCTCCCCAACAGAGGCCCGCCGCGCCGTCATCAACATCAGCAACACCGCAATATCTGCGGTGGCATCTGTCACCGCACCGGGCGTATTGGACACAACCATCCCCACAGATTGCGCCGCACTGACATCAATGTGGTTATACCCCACACCAAAATTCCCCAGCATCTTGGCGCGTATCTCCCCGCCAAATGCGCCCGCCCCCAACGGATCCCCCAGTGTTGGCAACACCGCATCATACCCCGCCAGCGCCGCCGCTGTTTCAGCCTCTGACATCGGCTTGGTGTCTTCACGCACCGTCACATCAAAGTACTTACGCGCCTCAGCGATAACCGCCTCAGGCAATGGCCGTGTGATATAAACTGTTGGCATGTTTCAATGTTCCCTAAATACCTAAATTTCCAACGGCGCATCGCATCACGGCATCTTGCCAAACCGCGCTAGTGCATCCGCCCCCCATTGGGCACGTCCTGATCAGGGCTCAACAACACAATTCCCCCTTCTGCATCAGACACCCCCAGCACCAAAATCTCAGACTTCATTGGCCCAATTTGACGGGGCGGAAAATTCACCACCGCCATCACCTGCCGCCCAATTAAGCTGTCCACCTCATAGTGTTTTGTAATCTGCGCCGATGATTTTTTGACACCAAGTTCATCGCCAAAATCGACCCACAGTTTAATCGCAGGCTTGCGCGCCTCTGGGAAAGGTTCCGCCTGAACCACGGTTCCCACCCGAATATCCACTTTCAGGAAAGCGTCAAAATCAATCTCATCGCTCATTGCCCCAACTCCCGACTGCGATCCGCTGCCGCCTGCACCGCACGTTTCAAAAGCGGCGGGAATCCAGCCTCTTGATCCATCAACACATCCAAAGCCGCCGCCGTTGTCCCCGCAGGCGATGTGACGTTCACCCGCAACTGGCTCGGATCCTCGGCCGCTTCTTCGGCCAACACACCTGCGCCCGCCACAGTCGCCTTCGCCAATTGCATTGCCAAAGCCTCAGGCAAGCCTTCGGCCGCACCCGCCGCCGCCAGCGTTTCAATCAGATGAAACACATAAGCAGGACCAGACCCAGACACAGCAGTCACCGCATCCATCTGGCTCTCATTTTCCAATCGAACGGTCTGCCCAACAGCCTGCAACAGCCCTTCAGCCATCATCAAATCCGCCTCTGCACTCTTGCCGTTTCCAATCAACGCTGTGATCCCTTTGGACACTGCTGCAGGGGTGTTTGGCATGGCGCGAATGATCGGGGTCTCCCCGCCCAAAACCGCTTCAAATGCCGAAATTGGCGTGCCAGCAGCCACCGAAATAAACACGGTTTCCCCATTGCCCAAAGCCTGCAATCGCGGCAACGCATCGCCCATCATCTGCGGCTTTACCGCCACGATCACAACCGCAGGGGCTGCGGGCAAATCACCGTTCAACACAACGCCATCCGCCACAAGTCCGCTTACCCACTCAGACGGATACGGATCAAGGATCGCCACTGCCCTCGGGTCCACCCCTTGCGCCAGCCACCCTTGCAACATGGCCGACCCCATCTTGCCACAGCCCAGCAGCACCAAACCGCCCGCGTTCACCCGTTCCAATGACATGATTTGCCTCTCCGTGCCTTAAATCCTAATCCGCGACCTTGCGGGAAGCCCCTGTGGAAATCAACCCGCAGGTGGCCCCAAAATCCAGGCCTTCTCCCGCGCTGGAATGCGGCCCTTAAACCCACCTTCAACCGCACTATCGGCCACCATACGCATCCCATACCGCCCAGCAAACAACGCCGTCATCATATCGCCAGTTATGGAAAACGGCGGCCCTGTCATCTCCGCTTGATCATATTCAAACGTCAGAACCAGCTGCGCCGCACCCCCCGTGATCTCTGCCACATGCGCCACATAATCGTCGCGCACCGCCTCGGGGAGGGCCACCAAGGCCGCACGGTCATAAACCGCATCCACCTTGCCCAACATGTCGGCGCGAACATCAAACACATCCCCTACAAAAACGCATAACGCACCCGCAGAATACCGCTTCACCGCGCCCAAATCGGCAATCTCTGGCTCCAGCCCCAAATCAGCAAACAGATCAACAATCGCAACCTCGCTCAACTCGGCCCCCACCACCTGAACGCCTTGCTCAATCATCCAGCCCATGTCCCGCGTCTTACCGCACAACGGCACAAATACACGCCCGCCAACAGGCACGGCCAAATCGCCAAAATGCGCCTGCAAAAACCCATTCACCTGCGCCGCATGGAACCCGATTTCATTCTTCGCCCACTTGTTGTGCCAAAACTCTGCGTCCATCCGTTAATCCCTCTTCCCTGCTGCATTTGTGTCAGCCCTCGCGCCGCATTCAACCCCAGAATGCCCCCCATCATAGATTTTCATTTGCCAAACCCGACCCATCGCCACAGGTTAACGCCAAAGGGGCTCCACATGACAAAACTAACCGACATCATCAACTACCGCCGCATCAACGACCTTATCACCACGTCAGGCCAACCAAGCGAAGCACAGCTGTCCGTGCTCAAAGCGGATGGCGTGACCCATGTGGTCAATCTTGGCCCCCATTGGAACAAAGGCGCACTGCCAGATGAAACTGCATCTCTGGCCGCCCTCAACATCCCGTACACCTATATCCCCGTTGATTTTAACGCGCCCACAGACGCAGACTTTGAACAGTTTTGTGCGGCCCTCGACACGCTCAAAGACCAGAAAATCCACGTCCATTGCATCTACAACGCCCGCGTTTCCGCCTTCTTTTACCGCTACGCAACAGCGGGCAAAGGCGGCGACCCACAGGTGCAATTTGATCAAATGGATGGCATCTGGCGCCCTGGTGGCGTCTGGGCCGATTTCATCGCCAACCCCGCTGACGCCGACAAACCCAATCGCTACGCGGGCGACGATTACTAAGCCATCAACGCCTTGTTGTGATCAGGAGTGTCCAGAATCGAATATTGCGCAAAGCTTACTTTCCACGCCCCATCGACCCGCTTTAAAACCGAATAGGCAGGATACGGATCTTGCAGCAAGATTAGCCCTTTTAACAAACGGGTTTTGTGGACTGTGGTAATGGTATCGTCATTACGAAAGCTCGCATCAATGCACTGACGCGAAATATCTGTAACGCCATGCTCGGCAAAGAACGCCTGAATGCTGTCAAACGTTACGCGCACCTGTTCATGGGTTTCAATCAGCTTACGCCCCTCAATGGTGTCCACAGAATGAGGCAGCGCAAAACAAGCGACAAACGTCTCAAACTCATTCTCGATCAGTCCGATACGTGTGCGCTCTAAAATATCTTCAGCTATCTCTTTGGCGGTGTTGGGTGATTGCGGCATAAAATCGTAAAATTGGGTCAAATGTGACCCTAGCACGATACACGCCGTTTCGCAAAACAATCCTAACGTGTTAAGCTATGCGCGCCCATAGGCCTCGGACATGGCGATTTCCATCGCTGGCCCAACCTCTTCATTGCCCCAGCACACCAGCTGGAACGCAGGGTAAAACCGTTCGCAGGCCACAACGGCCCCGCTCAGCATCTGATCAATCTGCTCAGGCGCAGCCGCTTGACCGCCCCCCAACATCAAACCGTACCGATACACCATCAACCGCTGCTCACGCCAAAGCGAAAACGCACCGGCCCAACACTTGTCATTTGCACGGTTCAAGGATTCATACAAATGCGGCAAACGATCTTCAGGCGGGTCCATTTCAAAGGTGCAAACCATGCGCAGCGT
Organism: uncultured Neptunicoccus sp.; assembly: GCA_964458375.1. GTDB lineage: Bacteria > Pseudomonadota > Alphaproteobacteria > Rhodobacterales > Rhodobacteraceae > Amylibacter. The sequence continues at coordinate 13,055 of CAYWIR010000002.1, read as the reverse complement.
TTCGTCATAGGCCGACCAAGCCAGCGTGATCGAATACGTCCGCCAAGCCCCTTCAATCGCCATGGCGATCTGATCTTCGCCCACACGATCAAACGCCCAGTCGTAATGCTCGGCGAGTGTCTCCACCACGTCGATTGGATGCAAATCACCTGTTTCGAGATACGTCTCTACGCTTGCCATGCCTGCTGCCCTCAGTGCTCTGTCTGCTCTTGGGTTACCCCTACTCATAGAGACAACCGCAAGGTTTACGGGTTCATCCCGCTTTCCTTACCAGATATGGTGTGCGCATTCAGTCAACATGTAAAGAAAAAATTTAGAGTTCTTTAAGGGCATCCACAGAAAACTTCGATTTATCCACAGCACACGCCGTTTGACGTAAACAGCATTCCACCTTGCGCCCTACATGAACCAACCATAAATTAGGATACAACCTTACGACTCAACCAATTTAACGATCACCTTACTTAAGGACTTAAAATGCTTCGCACATTCCCCCCTGCGGCAGTTCTCGCCACAGCGATTTCCATGATGATCCCGCTAAGCGTTCAGGCACAGTCCATCGAATGCGACATAAGCACAAATGACCGACTTGGCTGGGTACCCCCTTGGCTCGTCTTTTCTGTGAATGAAGGCAATGGAACTGTCACAACTCTGGACCCGGTCACCTTTTCCGCGAACGAAACGACCGCTACAGCAAAACTGCGTGTCAGCAATGATCGGCGTTGGGAATTCAAATGGACTACAGGCAACTTGAGCAGCACTAGAAAAGATCAATTACAAATGACCTATTCAGTCGTTTATCTGAAACGGAAAAAGGCCATGCGAATCTATGCTAAACCGCGTGGATATCACAACGATTTTACGGGCGGTGGTCCATGCAAACCGTCAACCCGCAAACTCAACTAGCAGACGGCAGCTCATAAACACCGCCATTCGCCTTCGACCATTCCAGTGGAGCGTTTAAAAACGCTTCCACTTGATCGAGCGTGGCCGCATCAAACTTACCTTCCGCCCGTGCCACCTTCAGAACATCCCACCATGTCACCAGATAATGCAGCTTCAGCCCATTTTCTGCCAACATCTCATGGGTGTTTTTGAAGATATCGTAATAGAACACCACAAGCGTATGATCACAATGCGCGCCCGCCTTACGGATTGCCTCAGCAAACCGCAGTTTGGACCCACCATCCGTGGTCAAATCCTCAACCAACAACACACGCTGCCCTTCGGAAATATCGCCCTCAATCTGCGCATCCCGCCCGTACCCTTTGGGCTTTTTGCGCACATACTGCATCGGCAGGTTCATGCGATCCGCAATCCACGCCGCAAACGGAATGCCCGCTGTCTCGCCACCTGCTGCCGCATCAAACTGATCAAACCCAACATCGCGGTACAATGTGGCCACTGCAAAATCCATCAATGCCTGACGGATTGCGGGGTATGAAATCAACTTACGGCAATCAATGTACACAGGCGACGCCAGCCCAGACGCAAACGTATAGGGTTCATCCGCGCGAAACTTCACCGCTTCAATCTCCAGCAGCATCTTCGCCGCCAGTTCGGCCATCGTCTCTTTGTCGGTAAAGCTGTTGGAAAACATCGCAGGGGCTCCTTTTGGTTCGCACCCGCATAGCGAATAAAAAAGGAGGCCTCAACGGCCTCCTTCAAAATCTGCGTATTTTATGGGAAATTTAGCCGCGCGCTGCGCCAACCAACTTCCACAAAGCAGGCAACAACAACGCTGCCAAAGCCAGTTTCAGCACATCACCCACGATAAATGGTGTCAGGCCCCAAGCCATCGTTTGGCTCCAATCCGCTGCAAAAGTGTTCAACCACAACAGACCAGGCACATAGATCAGCACATTGCCGACAATCATCGCCAAAGCCATCCAGATCACAGAACGATCCCAGCCGCGCTGCGCCAACAGACCCAGTGCAGCAGTCGCCAGAACGAACCCAAACAGGTAACCGCCCGTGCCGCCCATCATGTAAACCAGACCCGCCTTTTCCGCGCTTGACCCAGAAAACACATCCATGCCCAACGCGCCCACAGCCATATAGGCCAAAATGGTCACAAGACCCAAGCGCAACCCATAGGCCGCGCCCACTGCCAGCACACCAAAGGTGCCGAGACTTACAGGCACAGGAGAGCCGTAAATCGGAAACTTAACTTTCGCGCAAATGGCCAGAACGGCAACACCAGCAATCACCAACAACGCACGCTTGATCCACACAGCATCGCCAGTCGCAGCCCAGAACACATCGCTCAGGGTTGGTTTAGAAATCATAGAACTCATAGGGGGTAACCTTATGTTAATTGGACGGTTTTGATACCAAACACATACACCGCCGCAAGTGCGAAACGTACAAATTCTAAAAGTTTTCGGTAACGTAAAAAGAAGCCCTAAAAATCATGCACGGGGGTGGGACAAAGCCGCCGCTCAGTATTTTCTTCCTCGTGTCCGCTTGCCAAAATCAATGCGCTAGGATTGAATGAGAGACCCCTTGGCAATTCGCAAAGGAATAGAGGAACAAATGAAACTTTTTGCTTTTGTCGTTTTTGGCATCCATATGGTTTTCGAACTCTTTTTTGGCGCCAATGCATATCTGTCAGGTGCGTCATCTTCTCAGTCGGCAGAGCAGATAGCTCAACAGTCGGTTCAACTCACTATCGCATTTCGTTTTTTAGGAAGCGCCTTGATTTCGCTCGGAGTTTTGGCGGCCGTCATCGTTTTTGTGGCGGGTGTACGGTCTACGACTGCCAGATATGCCGCAATAGCCTTTGCAGTATTTCATGGCTTAGGCGCAGCAGGAAGCCTGTACTCAGCAGCACCGGGCTTTGAGGTATATCAACAGACTTTGACCATGGGCGCACTCATCTTGCATGGCATGCTCGCCATCGGGTTTGCGGTCATAGCAATGTCCCCATCATCAAGCGGTGACTTGGCGTAGCAACCGACATTCACGTACGCCGCAGCACCGCCAAATTTTGGACTCTACGCCGCCAACCGATCCGCCAGAACCCCAACCTCAGGCGCACCCGCAACAGGACCATAAAGCGCTAGTGACGGCACCCCACTGGCGCACAACCGCGCGGCATATTCTGCCACGCCGCTTGTGTTCACGCTGTCAATCTTGGCCACCACTTCGTCCAACCCTGGCACGCGGCCCCAGATCATCACCATTCGTGCCAGCCGTTCACAACGCGATGACGGGCTTTCCAGCCCCATCAACATGCCCGCCTTCATCTGAACCCGTGCGCGGTTCACTTCTGCCTCTGACATATCGTCGGCGGCGCGGCGCAGTTCATCAATGCACAACGTTGACAGATCGGCGATATCATCGCCCGATGTGCCCGCATAAATCGTCAGGCTGCCCGTATCGGCATAGGCCCCAGCTTGGGCGTAAATCGTGTAACACAGCCCACGTTTTTCCCGCACCTCTTGGAACAGGCGGGACGACATGCCACCGCCCAACGCCAATGAAAACACCTGCGCTGTATAGATCTCATCATCGCGGTAACTGGCGGTTTCAAACGCCATGGCAAAATGCGCCTGCTCCAAATCCTTGATCACACGATGTTCGCCACCATGGTACACCGCTGGCAGCAACACAGGCTGCGTGCCCCGTTCCAAACCACCAAACGCGGCCTCGGCCATTTTCACCAACTGATCGTGATCCACCGCCCCTGCCGCGGACAAAACCATCTGCTCTGGCTTATATTGCTCTGCCACAAACGCCTGCAAATCGGCCCGCGTGAACGAACGCACTCGCTCCTCTGGCCCCAAAATCGTGCGCCCAAGCGGCTGATCTGGATAAGACACCTCTTGCAGCCAATCAAAAATCACATCGTCTGGCGTGTCGAGCGATTGCCCAATCTCAGACAGGATCACGCCCCGCTCAATCTCCACCTCTGCTGGATCAAACACAGAATTCAGCACAATGTCCGAAATTACATCCATCGCCAGAGGCACATCAGGCTCTAAAACCCGCACATAATACGCCGTCATTTCACGGCTGGTGTAGGCATTGATATACCCACCCACATCTTCAATCGCCTCAGCAATCTGCAAAGCGTTCCGCGTCTCGGTCCCTTTAAACGCCATATGCTCCAGAAAATGCGCAATACCGTTCTGTTCGGGGCGTTCGTGCCGCCCCCCTGCACCAACCCAAATCCCAAGGCTCGCAGATTTCAGACCCGGCATATGTTCTGTCACAACGCGAAACCCGTTGGACAAAGTGTGTATTTGAACGCTCAATTCGCGATCCCTTCTCGAATAACGGCTTCCACAGCCGCCAAATCACCAGAAACGCGCGTCACCCGCTCGTCCCGTTCAAACAAATCCGCCATATGGGGCGGCAGCGGTGGGTTCACACCGCAAGCGGCCTCAACCGCCGCAGGAAACTTCGCAGGATGCGCGGTCGCCAACGTGATCATCGCCACATCTGATTGCATCTCATCGCCGATCTTTGCCCCGATCGCAGAATGCGGGCACAACACTTCACCCGTCCGCTTATGGAAATCCGCAATCGCCGCGCTTGTTTCATCTTCGGACACACGGCCGCTGTCAAACTCATCCGCCATACGGGCCAGCGCCCCTTGGGACAGCTTGAACGACCCCACATCTTTCAACTGTTCAAACAACTGCGCAACCGCAGCCCCTTCGCGGTCATAAAGATCAAACACCAACCGTTCGTAATTGGACGACACCTGAATATCCATCGACGGGCTGATCGACGGCACAACACCCGTCTTGCTGTGATCCCCGCTCTGCAAAGTCCGATGCAAAATGTCATTCTGGTTCGTCGCAATCACCAACCGTTCAATCGGCAACCCCATCCGCTTGGCCACATAGCCTGCGAACACATCGCCAAAATTGCCTGTCGGCACAGAAAACGAAACCTTACGATCTGGCGCACCAAGGCTTACAGCACTGGTGAAATAATACACCACCTGTGCCAAAACCCGTGCCCAGTTGATGCTGTTCACACCCGCCAGCTTTACCTCATCGCGGAAGTCAAAGTCGTTGAACATATCCTTTAACAACGCCTGACAGGTATCGAAATCCCCATCCACCGCCAGCGCATGAACATTGTCCTCCACAGGCGTCGTCATCTGGCGCCGCTGCACCTCGGACACACGGCCATGGGGATACATGATGAACACATCCACCGCATCAAGGCCCCGAAACGCCTCAATCGCTGCGCTCCCCGTATCACCAGATGTGGCCCCAACAATCGTCACCCGCTTGCCGCTGCGCTTCAGCGCAACTTCAAACATCTGCCCGATCAATTGCATGGCGACGTCTTTGAACGCCAAAGTCGGGCCGTGGAACAGCTCTAACAGATAATGATTGGCATCCAACTGCACCACAGGACAGCGCGCATCATGCTGAAAACTCGCATAGGCTTTGCCGATAATCTCGCGAAACTCGGCATCCGTGAAGGTATCGCCCACAAACGGCTTCATCACCTCAAAGGCAACATCCTCATACCGTTTCCCCGCAAACCCTGCGATCTGCGCAGGGCTTAGGGTCGGCCATTCGCTTGGCACATACAGCCCCCCATCACGCGCAAGGCCAGTCAGCATCGCCTCTTCAAACGTCAATTCGGGCGCTTGCCCACGGGTCGAGATGTACTTCATAGCCTAAACCGTCTTTTGCCGAATGCGCCACAGCAGGTACAGCGTCATGCCAAACCATACGAGCGCAAGTGAAAACCAAGTGATCGCATATTCGCGGTGATCATTAGGGATATTCACCGACACGGGCAACGGGGTTACGTCATCAAACGGCACCCAAGCGCCATCTTTCAACACCTCAGCCTGCTCTACGACCACCATGAAGGGCATAACCCCCAACTCTTGCGCCATCTGCGGCAAATATCGCGCGAACCAAATGTTCTTCTCAAGATCAGGATCAGGGGTGAAAGACGGGTCATAATCATCAGGATAGAGAATATTCCCCACCACTTTCACAGGCCCTTCAAACCGCGGTGCGTTCTTCTGATCCTCAGGCACAAACCCCAGATCCAACAGAAAGTTCTTCCCGTTCCAATAGACCTCTTTCAAAATCCGAAACCCTGGCCCTGATTGACTGCCTGGCCCTGAATATTTGATCGAGGTCAGCACATGCGCCTCTTTCGGCGTCATCACCCCTTCAAACTGAACCCGCGTGTAATTGCGCTCATCAAGCGGTTCCAGCGACTTAAAGTGATCAATCAACGGATCAGGTGCAGCCGCCATTTTGGCCGATATCACCGCCAACCGCTCCTCTTTCCACGCCAGCCGATCCACCTGCCAAAAGCCAAGCCAAAGCAAGGTCGCAACCCCTGCAATCCCAAACAACGCTGGCAAGATCATCCGAACACTCATGGTTTCAATGTTCCCCAAATACCTAGAATCCTAAGATGCGCCAAACGCACCACCCAAAAAGAAAAGCGCGAACCCTTCAGCCCGCGCCCTTCAAATTCCTAATCCTGTCAGAACCGTGACAGGCGGTCAGCCTCAGCCACCCCAGATGTAAACGGCTGCAAACAAGAACAACCAAACCACATCGACAAAGTGCCAGTACCAAGCAGCGGCTTCAAACCCAACGTGACGCTCTGGTGTAAAGTGGCCCTTGTAAGCCCGCAACAAACACACACCAAGGAAGATCGTCCCGATCACAACGTGGAACCCGTGGAACCCTGTCGCCATGAAGAAGTTCGCGCCATAAATGTTGCCAGAGAAGCCAAAGGCCGCGTGGCTGTACTCATAGGCTTGGAAGATCGTGAAGATAATTCCAAGGATCACAGCGCCCCACAGGCCCTTTTTCAGCGCGTCACGGTCATTGTCATGTGCAATCGCGTGGTGTGCCCAAGTGGCCAAACAGCCAGAACACAGCAGGATCAGCGTGTTGATCAACGGCAGGTGCCACGGGTCAAAGGTTTCAATCCCAGCTGGCGGCCAAACACCATCCACAATCGGGGAACCTTCGGTCATCGGGTACAGCGCGTGCTTAAAGAACGACCAGAACCACGCCACAAAGAACATCAGTTCGGACATGATAAACATGATCACGCCATAGCGCAGACCAATCACAACCACGGGCGTGTGGTCGCCCACATGGCTCTCGTCCACAACTTCGGACCACCACGCAAACATGGTGTAGAGCACCATGACGAGCCCGATCAGCAGCATCCATGGCATGGAATGGTCTTTCATGTACCAAATCCCGCCGGTCAGCAGAACAAATGCGCTCAGCGCACCGAACAGCGGCCAAATGCTTGGGGCCAGAATATGATAGTCGTGGTTCTTTTCATGCGCCATGGTGGTTCGTCCCTTTATCGCACTTAGCGGTCTTAGTTTACTTGTGTGTCATCGCCGGCTTGCAGCGCGGACACTTCTTCTTGCGGCAAATCCGTCACATGGAACGTATAGCTCAATGTGATCGTACTCGCGTATTTTGCTTCTTTATCGTTCAACATGTCAGGGTCAACAAAGAATGTCACTGGCATCAGAACTGTTTCACCAGGTTGCAGGATCTGCATTTCAAAGCAGAAACACGCAATCTTGTTGAAATAGGTTCCCGTGGAATACGGGTAAACGTTGAAACTCGCCGTCCCTGCAACGGGTTGGTCGGTCGGATTATGCGCTTCATAAAACGCCAACCCAGTTTCACCGATCTTGATCTCCATCTCGCGTACAACGGGTTTAAACGTCCACGGCATGCCCCGTTCCAACGACCCATCAAAACGGATTTTCACAGTCTGGTCCAAAACGCGGTCGCTCGGTGCGGCGGCAACATTCGTCACACCGCCCCAGCCTGTAACGCGGCAAAACCAATCGTACAAAGGCACAGATGCAAACGACAGCGCCAACATACACGACACCAAAGTCACCAGTTTGAACACCAAAGAGCGGTTCTTATGAGTGGATTGTTCGCTCATTCCTTCGCCTCCGTGGCGGCTTTGATGCCCTCTTGGATTTCAGGATCAATGCTGTAACGCACCGTATGGTCAAAGGCTTCCATGCTTTGGCCGCCCATCATTTTTGCCACCGTAATGGCAAAAACCAGCGTTACAAAGCCGCCCAAAACAAGACCCAACATCATGTTGGATCGTTTGCGCCGCCCGTGCAAAGGATGTTCTGCTTTGATCGCCATCAGATCACCACCGGCCAAGCGTTCAAAAGATCAAACTTGCGCAGAACCGCATCGCCCAGCAAGGCCGCAAAGCTGGCAAACAGATAGACCAGCGACAGGCGGAAAAACTTGCGCTCTGCACCGTATTTGTCAGCATCTGCATCCGCGTCTGTGCGCTTCCACAACTTGATTGCACCGAGCAGGAACAACACATTCAACACCAGTGCAGTCACCAAATAGATCGGGCCGCCAATGCCAGTAAACGCTGTGCCAACGGCCAGCACAAACAGAACCACAGTATACCCAAGGATATTGTTGCGCGTTACACGGGTGCCGTGTGTCACCGTCAACATGGGCACGCCCGCGTTGGAATAATCATCATTCATAAACAGGCTCAACGCCCAGAAATGCGGTGGTGTCCACATAAAGATCAGCATGAACATCGCCACGCTCTCAACCGATACGCCACCCGTGGCCACAGCCCAACCCACCATAGGAGGAAAGGCACCTGCCGCCCCACCGATCACAATGTTCTGTGGTGTCCAACGTTTCAGCCACATGGAATAAATCACAGCGTAGAAAAAGATCGTAAAGGCCAGCAAACCTGCGGCAAACCAATTGGCGGTCAGCGCCAGCATTCCCACTGAAATAACCGACAACCACAAGCCAAAGATCATAGCGTTCTTCGGGGTCACACGGCCACTTGGAACAGGCCGCCCAATGGTGCGCTTCATGATCGCATCAATATCCGCATCCCACCACATGTTCAGCGCACCCGATGCTCCAGCACCGAGCGCAATGAACAAAATGGATGCAAACCCAAGCACTGGATTGATCCCCACAGGGGCCACCAACAGACCCACCGCAGCAGTGAACACAACCAACCGCATGACACGAGGTTTCAGCAGCGCGAAGTAATCGTCGAACTGGCTGTCCTGCTCATAGCTGTTTGCAGTGGCATCGCTCATGGGGTTGTCCATTGGCTCTCTGTTAGGGGGCGAAGCAGCTTAGTTTGCTGCTTCGTTTTCCAGAACTTTGATCATGTTGGCATCTGCAACTTTGATCGTTGCAGGCGCTTGTGCGTATTCGTCTTTCGCAGCAGCCAACCATTTTTCGTAATCCGCAGGTGTCACGGCTTTCACAGTGATTGGCATGTAGGAATGGTCCTTGCCGCACAATTCAGAACACTGACCGAAGTAAATGCCTTCCATGCCTTCTTCTACTTTGAACCAAAGCTGTGCCAAACGGCCCGGAACCGCGTCTTGTTTCACACCAAAGGCTGGGATCGTCCAAGCGTGGATCACATCCGCACCAGTCACCTGCACAACGATTGTCTTGCCTGTTGGCACAACAACAGCTGTGTCCGTGGCCAGCAGATATTCATCCGGCTCGTAACCCGCCTCTTCCAGCTCATCTTTGGCCAGCATAAAGCTGTCAAAACCAAACTCGTGATCCACATAATCATGTGTCCAATACCACTGGTTGCCCGTGGCTTTGATGGTCACGTCAGCTTCAGGGATTTCCTGTTGCTTGAACAACAATGTCAGGGACGGCGGGATGATCGCGATCAGGATGATGATCGGCACAATTGTCCACGCCACTTCCAATGTGGAATTGTGTGTAAAGGTCGCTGGCGTAGGATTGCGCTTTTTGCTGAACTTGAAAATGCAGATCAGCAGCAAAACCGTAACGAACACAGAAATAATCGTGATGATCCACAGCAGGAATGAATCCAACCAAATCACATCGCGCATCAGTTCCGTCGCGGCTGTCTGGAACCCGATACCATCTTGGCTTGGGATGCCAATTGTTGGCAGCTCTGGCAAAACTTGGTCCTGTGCAAACGCAGCACCCGAGGCCAAAAGGCCCGCTAGCGTCACACCAATTTTGTTAAATGTGGTCACAGCTCGCATATGATCCATTCCTATCTTTGTCACCTTGTTCGCGGCAGTTACACCGCTGAGGAAAGGCATACGAAACCGCACACCAGAATCCCCTGTTGTCTACTGCGCCCTAAAAACAATATTAAGGGCTAAAGGACAAGCGTTCTATTTGCCGCATCCAGCGGTATTCGCGCCCTCTGTCTCCAGAACTAGAAGGAATCGCCCTCTTGGCCACCGATCAAAGCCCATTTCGCCCGTTTGAGACCCAATTTGACGAAAATGCCGCACTTAAAGTGCTGCGCGGGGCCACCGACGGCGCCGATGACGGTGAACTGTTCTTGGAACGCCGCCGCTCTGAATCGCTGGTCTTTGATGACAACCGCCTCAAAACCGCCTCTTATGACGCCTCCGAAGGCTTTGGCCTGCGCGCTGTCAAAGGTGAAACAACGGGATACGCCCATTCCACCGAACTGACCGAGGCATCCCTCAAACGCGCCGCCGAAACCGCCCGCCTAGCCGTGGGTGCGGGCGGCGCAACCCTCGCCCCTGCCCCGCAAGCCACCAATCAACGGCTCTACACAGACGCAGACCCAATGGCCGACGCAGAATTCAACGTCAAAGTCGAAACCCTGCGCGAAATAGACGCCTTCACCCGCGATCTTGACCCCCGCGTGGTGCAAGTCTCCGCCTCTATCTCTGCCAGCCTGCAAGAAATCGAAATCCTCCGCCCCGAAGGCATCCGCGTGCGCGACATCCGCCCCATGACCCGCCTCAATGTGTCGGTCATCGTCGATCAAGACGGCCGCCGCGAGTCTGGCTCTGCGGGTGGCGGTGGCCGCTACGGCCTCTCGGGTCTGATCGACCCCGCTGATTGGCAGGCCAAAGCCCGCGAAGCCCTGCGCGTCGCCCTCGTGAACCTCGATGCAGAACCCGCTCCCGCAGGCACATTCGATGTGGTCCTCGGCCCAGGCTGGCCTGGCATTCTGTTGCACGAAGCCATCGGCCACGGGCTAGAGGGCGACTTCAACCGCAAGAAAACCTCCGCCTTCGCAGGGCTGATGGGCCAACGCATCGCCGCCAAAGGCGTCACCGTCCTCGATGACGGCACCATCCCAGATCGCCGCGGCTCTATCTCTTTTGATGACGAAGGCACCCAAAGCGGCAAAAACACCCTGATCGAAGACGGCATTCTTGTGGGCTACATGCAAGACCGCCAAAACGCCCGCCTCATGGGCGTCGCCCCCACAGGCAACGGCCGCCGCGAAAGCTACGCTCACGCCCCCATGCCCCGCATGACCAACACCTACATGCTCGGCGGTGAAACAAACCCAACCGATATCGTCGCTGACCTCAAAGACGGCATCTACGCCGTCGGCTTTGGTGGCGGCCAAGTGGACATCACCAACGGCAAGTTCGTGTTTTCCTGTACCGAAGCCTACCGCGTCAAAAACGGCGTCATCGGCGCTCCCGTCAAAGGCGCCACCCTGATCGGCGACGGCGCCACCGCCTTGCAGCACATCCGCGCCATCGGCAACGACATGGCGCTCGATCCTGGCATGGGCAACTGCGGCAAACAAGGCCAATGGGTACCAGTGGGCGTGGGCCAACCGACACTTATGATCGGTGGACTAACAGTAGGCGGATCGCAGGTTTGATCCAAACCGCCCTCAGTTTGGATCCAACGCTGGCCCAACGCATACGCCTAAGCCAAACCATTTTCGCTGCGCTCACGGCTTGGCTTGCCGTCCCTGTCCTTTGTCTTTTGGCTGCACTTGCCCTCAGACAGATCTCTTTGTCTTTTCAACCGATCACCAGTGACATTGTCATCTGGTTCTTCCTTGGCACATTCTCACCTATCATCAGTTGGCTCGGCTTCTTCGCACTCTTGCCTCTATTTTCGCATCTAACACGCTGTAAATTGTCAGGCTGGGTTCCTACCATTGGTCTTGGTGCTGTGCTCGGCGGTGTCATCGCTCTGGTTCTCGCTATGCTCTTCGATGGATTTTCAGATGCTTTATTTATTTTTCTACCATTCACAGTCATCGGCGCTGCTCATGCCCTCGCATTTTGGATCGCCCTTATATTCATCGCAAACCGCGCGCCCTAACGGGTAAACTGCCAACCCACCCCCTTTTTGTTTTCCAAATATCCAAAGCACAGACCTCTCCCCACGCCCCACCGTCTCAAACCGGTCTCAATCCAGTCTCTGCACGTATCCTGCACACCCACTCCCCAACCTCTGCACCCCAAACGGTCCATCGTGTCTTTCGAACTCATCCGAAAGGCAAACCATGATCCTGCAATTCTCCGATACACATCACCGCAACGCGTCTTTAACACGCCAACTGGGTGCTGCATGCGCCACCTATGTCGCGCTCCCTGTGACAGCAGCAATCCACATCGCCTGCTTCGCTTGGCTTGCAACGCAAAACCGCGCAACTCTCAGAATGATCGAAACACTCTTTGATCTCCTCCCCCGTATCGTCGAAGACTCACTCGAAGCCTACGCAACATTCATCCTCGCCACTGCCTTTGCTTTTCTCCTCAGCTGGGTCGGTTTTGCTTTCCTCCTCCCCCTCTTTCACCTTCAACGCAAAATCAAATTGGACGGCTGGCTCCCAACCATCCTCATTGGCGCAACTCTCGGCGCACTCGCCGTTATGCCTATATCCCTCGGCCCCCTCGATTACAGTCGAGCAGCGCGCCACATGTTCGGTTACAACGCCATGCCCTACTTCGCGGGAATCGGTGCTCTACACGCCGCCGCGTTTTGGTTTTTCCTCCACAGCTTTACCGCCAAACAAACCGCCGCTGAACGCACAGAATCTCTCCCTCTTTTTGGTTAAAATATCCAAAATCCCAATGCCTGTAACAAAACGCACCGTACGCTGCTTCGCGATTAATGTTTTTTAACCTCCCGATAAGCCCGTACGGTTGCACCCCTCGTTCTGGCTAGTTTGCTTTTTTCGAGACTCCCGCCCTTCAGCCCAAAGGTTAACACCTCACAAACTTGTGATATTTTTTGCGAACCACTCGCAACTGGCGAAAT
>CAYWIR010000001.1:0-35924 GCA_964458375.1 uncultured Neptunicoccus sp. | reverse complement strand
GCTGGAACGTCGCCTGAATACCTTGCACCACGGGCGCAAGATTTCTTTAGTTGGCCAAAGTGGGGGCAATATCACCAAACCGGCGGGCAAGCAGGTGAGGCGATTGATATGCCGATGCCTGCACGGTTGATGCTGTTGTCCAAAGAGTGGGAGAAAACCACGGATGAGGCAAAGCGCGCGGCCATTTGGGAAGAGATGCTGCAAATCCATGCGGAAGAAATGTACGCGATCGGTATTTTGGCAGAAGCGCCACAGCCAGTTGTTGTGTCCAAGAAGTTGAAAAATGTGCCAAAGGTCGGCCTGTGGGCGTGGGACCCGGGTGCGCATTTTGGCATTCATCGGATGGATGAGTTTTACTTTAGCACGCAGGGCACGAACTGATGCAAATTTTGGTTTATTCCATCTATCGGTTTATCACGATGCTGGCGACGCTGGTGGTTGTGTCGGCGCTGGTGTTCTTCATCATGAACCTGCCGCCGGGGGATTATCTGTCGAACTTGATCGCAGAATTACAGGCCACTGGGCAATCGGACGGGATTGCGAAAGTGGAGTTTCTGCGAAAGGAATATTCCCTCGATCAGCCGTTGTGGAAACAGTACCTGATTTGGATGGGGTTCTTTCCAGGGCCGCATGGGTTTTCAGGCATCATCCAAGGAGATTTTGGTTGGTCGTTTGAATTTGACCGTCCCGTATCGGAAATTGTGGGCAGTGCGTTGTGGTTGACGGTTTTGGTCAATGTGGCGGCTGTGCTGTTTGTGTATCTGGTGGCGCTGCCGCTGGGTATTTTGGCGGCGGTGAAGTCCAAGACTTGGGTGGATTACACCTCTGCTTTTGTGGGGTATCTGGGGTTGGCGACGCCGAACTTTCTGCTGGCGCTGATCCTGTTTTACTATGGGCATAAGTACCTGAACCTGCCGATTGGTGGGTTGATGTCACCAGAATATGAAGGGGAACCGATGAGCCCTGCAAAGATCAAATCGGTGTTGCTGCATTTGATCATTCCAACCTTTGTGATTGGTACATCTGGTGCGGCGGCGATGATGCAGCGGTTGCGGGCAAATATGCTGGATGAATTGTCCAAGCCCTATGTGGATACAGCGCGGGCCAAGGGTGTTGGGCCGACGAAGCGGGTGTTGAAATACCCGTTTCGCATGGCGCTGAACCCGTTTGTGGCGGACATTGGCAACCTGTTGCCGTCTTTGATTTCGGGGTCTGTTTTGGTGTCCGTTGTGCTGGGTCTGCAAACGATTGGGCCTGCGTTGTTGACGGCGCTTAAGTCACAGGATCAGTTTTTGGCGGGCTTTATCCTGCTGTTTGTGGCGGCGTTGACGTTGATCGGGACGATGATTTCGGATGTGTTGCTGATGCTGCTTGATCCACGGATTAAATACGGGGGTCGGAAATGAGCGATCTATCGAACCAGCATTACGTGGATGATGCGCCTTATGATCCGAATGAGGATATCAAGGCGTTGGACCGCCCCGATTTGGATGCGCCGAACTGGCTGTTGATTTGGCGTAAGTTTAAACGGCACAAGCTGGGGTTTTGGTCTGGTGTGTTTTTGCTGTTGGCCTATCTGAGCCTGCCATTTGCGGGGTTCATTTCACCCTACACCCCGAATGAGCGGAACGCCGATCATCTTTATGCGCAGCCGCAAAGTTTGAACCTGTGGCATGAAGGTAAGTTCATCGGCCCGTATGTTTATCCGATTACGGCCAAGCCTGACTTGGTGAACTTTCAGTGGAATTACATCAAAGACACAGAGAACCCTGCAAAGTTAGAGTTCTTTTGTGAGGGGCGTGAGTACAAGCTGTTTGGGTTGATCAAGTCGGACACGCATTTGTTTTGCGCACCCGAAGGGGCGACCGTGTTCTTGTGGGGCGCGGATCGGCTGGGGCGTGATATCTTTAGCCGCATTTTGTATGGTGCGCAGCTGTCGCTGACGGTGGGGTTGATTGGGATCACAGTGTCCTTTGTGCTCGGCATCACTATCGGTGGTATCGCGGGGTATTTCGGGGGGCGAACAGACTGGACCGTGAACCGCATTATTGAGGTTTTGCGATCCCTTCCAGAGCTGCCTCTGTGGTTGGCTTTGTCGGCGGCTGTGCCAAGCCATTGGGGACCTGTGGCGGTGTTCTTCATTATCTCGATCATTCTGGGATTGCTTGATTGGCCCGGATTGGCGCGGGCGGTTCGATCAAAGTTTCTGGCGCTGCGCGAAGAAGAATTTGTGCGTGCGGCGGAAATGATGGGGGCGAAGCCTAAGCGGGTGATCCAAAAGCATCTGTTGCCGAATTTTGCAAGCCACCTGATCGCCAGTGCGATGCTGTCGATCCCTGCGATGATTTTGGGTGAAACGGCCCTGTCGTTTCTTGGGCTTGGATTGCGCGCACCTGCGGTGAGTTGGGGTGTGATGTTGAACGATGCGCAGAACCTTGCGTCGATTGAGATCTATCCGTGGACGGCGATCCCGATGCTGCCTGTGATCTTTGTGGTGTTGGCGTTCAACTTTTTAGGGGATGGGTTGCGAGACTCGCTTGATCCATATTCAGATCATTGATGCGTCGGCCACGGGGGAGACCCGTGGCCAACTGTTTTTAGGATAAGGCAGACCTAGCCGAGCATACCTGTGCGTTCCAGCACCCAATAAAACGCCAGAATGGCGATGGCGAGGGAAGCTGGGATCACGATGACTTTGTGATACCAGTCTTTGTTGCGGAACCAGATGCCAACAGCCAAGAAGCAAAGCGCGATAACGGCGAGTTGGCCGACCTCTACACCGATGTTGAAGGCGATTAGGGCTGGGATGAACTGACCAGATGGTAGGCCGAAATCACCGAGAACGGAGGCAAAGCCGAGGCCGTGCAACAAGCCAAAAGCAAAGATCACAAAGGGACGCCATGGGGTAAGTTTGTCGGTGAATATGTTTTCAACCGCAATGAACACGATGGAGGCTGCGATTAAGGGTTCCACGATGTTGCCAGGGATGTTGACGTATCCAAGTGCGCCAAGCGCCAGTGTGATGGTGTGAGCCAGAGTGAACATGGTGACCTGCAACAACAGCGGGCGCAGCTGCGTGGACAAGAGGAACAGGCCGATGACAAACAGAATGTGGTCGAGACCCTTGGGTATGATGTGGTCAAAGCCCGCAATGATGTAATCGATGAACACTTGGCCCAATGATTGGGGTGCAATGTTAGCAAGGTCGACGGTTGCGGTTGTGTCCCGTGGAACGAAATCGGCCAGTGTGGGTTCAGGAAATTCTGCGCTGCTAGGAACAATGACACGCAGGACGCTGTCGCCAAATTCTGGTGGGTAGGTCCATGTCATTTCGCCAGCGGACGGCAATGTACCTGTGAACGCGAGCGTTGAAATCCGTGCTTTGGCCACATCACCTGTTTCAGGGATTTGTGGCGTTTGCGCGGTCAGTGTGACGGGGGCGCCGTCCACCATGATTTGCAGACCCTTTGTGTAGGTGTCTGCAAAAGGTGCGAACGCGGTGGCAAGGTCGGCGGCGGATAAGTCACGCAGGCGCAAGTATTCTTCGGCGCCTTCTTCGGTTTCACCGCTGAAGTCTTCGTCGGCGGTGCCAGACACGAGTGATTCAACGTTCACATCAATCGACAGGGTGACATTTGTTCCATCAACGGTCATGTCGATGATCGCAGGTGCGTTTTCGTGAGCGTGGGCGGGGAAGGCCATCACAATTACACTGAAAAGGATGGCAAAGGTGCGTAGAGCGCTATATTTGAATGACGTCATTGTTTTGAAAGGATCTACTGTGGTTACGTTTCAAGGTTTCGTTATTTCTATGGCATTTCTGATGGCTGGTCCATTGGCGGCACATGAATTTTGGCTGGAAGCAAAAGACTATACCGTGGACGCGGGACAGCCTGTTTTGGTTGAACTGCGCGTTGGGCAAGATTTTGGCGGTTCGCAGTACCCTTATGTGAAACAGCGGTTCAAATCGTTCGATGTAAACGCAGGCGGAAAGACCACGAAATACACAGGTCGCGCAGGGGATCGCCCAGCCTATCAAGACACTGCGCCTGAAACGGGATTGCAGGTGCTGGCCTATCATTCAAAGCCAGATACGCTGAAGTTTAGAGAGTCAAAACCAGACCTGCTGGCGACCTATCTAAAGGCCGAGGGCTTGGATTTTGTGTTGAAGAAACACCGCGAAGATGGCTTGCCCGAGGTGGGGATATCCGAAATTTACACCCGCAATGCCAAAACATTGGTGCAAGTCGGGCCGTATGCTGGGGGCGAGGATCGGGCCTTTGGGATGCCGTTTGAGCTGGTTGTTGAAGGCTCGCCCTATGACGGGGATAGTTCCGTGACGGTCCAATTGCTGCGCGACGGGATGCCAGTGCCGAATTACCCGATCAACGTTTTCACCAAAAGAGGTGAGACAAAACAGACGCGTGTGCAGACCAATGGCAGCGGCAAGGCGACTGTGCGTTTTGAGGCGGGGAGCAAGGTGTTGCTGAATTCTGTCTGGATAGAACGGCTGCCCAAAAGCAGCGAGCATTTTTATCAGAGCTGGTGGGCCTCTACGACCTTTGGTCGGTAGCGGTTCATTGATGAGGCTTTGGCGTTGATTTCAGAGGGAATGGAGGCTGTTGAGCACCCTGTTCAAGGCGTCAACGCGCAGCCTTCTACCGTGATGCGGTGCATGTAGCGGCGGTGGCCTGCGTAGTCGTTGATGGCTTTGTGCCACAGCGCGCGGTTGTCCCACATGGTGATGTCGCCCTGTTGCCAACGGACGCGGCATTGGAAATCGGCGTTTTGGCAGTGATCAAACAGAAAGGCGAGCAGGGCCTTTGATTCTGCTGTGTCCAGCCCGTCGATGTGGGTCGTGAAATCGGGGTTCACATAGAGAGCTTTGCGTCCAGACAGTGGGTGGGTGATGACCACGGGATGCAGGGCGTCTTGGGTGGCTTTGTCTTGATTATGCAAACGGCCGCCCTTGGCCTGTTCATGGTCAAGCGTGACCGCGCCAAAGGCGTGGCGTGAGGAGTGCCATGCGTTGAGCCCGCCAAGGAAGGCCTTCATCGGTTCAGACAATGCGTCATAAGCTGCGTATTGCGAAGAAAAGCAGGTGTCGCCGCCGTATTCTGGCAATTCGATTGCGTGCAGAATGGAACACATGGCTGGTGCGGTGTCATAGGAATGGTCAGTGTGCCACATCTCGCCGATGGCGGTGGTTTGATCGGCTTCTTTCAACACCACGGCAATGTTTGGATGCGTGTCGAGCGGCGTAAAGAAGCGGTTCACGTTGATGTCGCCCCAGCGTTGGGCAAAGGCGATGTGGTCATCGGGGGTGATGGATTGCCCGCGCAGGGTGATGACGGAGTGGTCGATGAAGGCTTGGCGGATGATCGGCCAATGATCGTCATTACGCACGTCCACGTTCGTCAGCTCTGCGCCGACGGTGCCTGTCATGGGGGTGACTGTAGGCGCCATGGGTTAGCCGCCTTTTCGGACAAGTCGGATGACGAACAACAGGATCACAGACCCGATGGTGGCGTTGATGATGTTGCCAAGCAGGCCACCGCCGATCGTGAGACCAATGCGGGGCAGGATCAACGTGGCGATAAATGCGCCAACAATGCCGACGGCAATATTGCCAACCAAGCCAAAGCCGAAACCTTTGACGATTTGCCCTGCAAGCCAGCCCGCGATAGCGCCGACAATGATGAGTGCGATAATGCTGGTGATGCCCATGAAGATGCTCCTCTTTCAAGAAGCATCCTAGATTATGGCGAAGGGAGCAACCCTTAACGGATTGCTGCCGTTTGTTGGCTTACTGCTTGGGGAAGTAGTCTTCGCAATCGCCTTCGCGGTAGACGTCGGCGGTGCAGCAATGCAGGCCACCGCCAAAGGCATAGGCGTCGCGCAGGTCTACGGGGATCACTTCGAGACCGAGTTTGTCGAATTGTTCCTGCTGGTAGACTTCGGTTGCTTCGACGCAGACCGTTTTGGGGTCTAGGGCCAGAACGTTCATGGACAGCCAAGTTGAGGAATAACAAAGGGGGGGTGGTGCGTTGTGTGCGGGTTGCGCCGCATCGACGATTTCCCAGCCGTTGTCGTTGAACATCTTGCGTTGTTCTTCTGGCAGGCGGCGCTGTGGGTTGTTGAGGATCAATCCTGGGCGCAGCGGTGTGAAGGTTGCGTCAATGTGGATTGGGTAAGGGTCCCCTGGGAAGTTTACCGTGTGGACGCGGTGATCGGGGAAGTGACGGCGCAGCCATTCAATGCCCTTTAGGTTCGTTGTGAACCCGTGCTGGACCACAAGGTCCTTGCCAAAGCGCAACACATCGGCGGCGTCGAACAGGGGTTCTTCTTCGGTTGTGACGAAGAATTTTTCTTCTGCCCATTTCAAACGCTGTGCGTTGCCGATTTTGTCTGACAGGTAGTCAGGGTGATAGTCCGCATCTGTCAGGCGTGGCTTTGGTGCGGCTTCGTGGCGGAAATTAGTGTCTTCTTCCCAATACTGTTGCATCAGCGGGCGGTAGCACAGGTATTCGAACCAGCGGCAGCGATAGGACATCGTTGCTTCTAGGATTTCGTGACCCACGGTCAGCAACACGTCGCGCGGTGGCATACAGCCGAATTGGCTGTCGGTGTGAAAGTCAGGGGTCGTGGCGGGTTTGGAAAAATCGGTCGGTGTTGGGCGATCTACGCGGATGCCGCGCTTTTCCAAAAGGGATGCGAAGTTGTCGAGCAGTTCGTTCGCTTTGTCGATTGTTTCTTGCGGGCGACGACCCCATTGGCCGCGCATGTCAGAATCTTCGGGGACTTTGGCATCAAGTGCGGGTTCTTCTGGGGGGATATGGCAGTCGTCAGCGCGGCCAACGATAACGTGGCGCAGTGGGTCCCATTCGTTCCAGCTTTTGACTTCGGTTTTATCTGGTGACCAGGCCATTGTGGTTCCCCCTTCAGTTTCTTATCTTTGGTTACAAAGGGCATGCTGGGCCAAAATGCAATTATTTTCTCAGCGGTGTAAAATTTTTTAAAAAATAGGAGTGTTTATGCGTATGAATTTCAAACATATTTCACGGGGGGCAGTGGTTGCTGCCGCCCTCGCCACCCCAAGTTTTGGGCAAGAGTTGGCGAATGAGGTTTTGGACGAGCTTGTTCAGTCCCTGCAAGTGTATGGCGCAACCGTTGAAGTTGGATCAAAATCCGAAAGCGGATCACAGGCGGAATGGCGCGATTTAGCTATTGGATTGCCGTTTGAACTGGGAACGATCAACATGGCCTTTCTGAATGCCAATGAGTTGGGCGATGGGCGCGTGTCTGTGACATATCCTGATAGTCTAACGACGACACTGACAATGGCGATCGGAGAGCAAAGCCAAACCTTGAACTATGACCTGAATTTTACGGGTGTTGAACATATCGTGTCTGGTCCAAAGGAAGCGCGTGTTTCCACGTATTCGATTGAAACAGTCTCGGGTGATGTGCTGATCCCGCTAGATGGCAGTGAAGCGAAGATGGCCCTGACAGGTTTGTCTGGAACATCAACGCGGGTGCCGTCTGGGGATATGTTTTCATTGGAGGGTTCCAGTCAGATTGACAAGATGGAGCTAACGCAAATCCAAAAGGCAGATGGTGCGCAATCCACTGTTAAAACGGTCACTTATGATATGGCCACTCAGGTGACCGCGCGAATGCCGCAAAACGGGGACTTTTCGGGGTTCATTAGTGGCGAGCAGAGTGTTTTGGCCGCGTTTTCATCATCCCGTACGGATCGCGATTTCTGGATCAAGACCAATGGTATGACCATCGAAGGTGTATCGCAAACCAAAGGGGCTACTGGGACGTATGGAGTAGCAGATGGATCGTTTCAGTTTGAACTGAATGGCAGTGGCACCAAAATGGATGCGCAGTTTGTGGGTATGCCTTTGCCGCCGATGCAGGTGTCTATTGGGTCTGGGAAAACCGTTCTGAACGGCCCGCTTAAACAATCAGATACGCCATTGCCTGCGCGGATGAACATGGCGCTGAATGATGTCGTTTTGTCGGACACGATTTGGGGTATGTTTGACCCGACTGGTATTCTACCCCGCGCGCCAGCCACCCTGAACATTGATGTATCGGCCCAGATGAAATGGCTGGTGGATGTGATGCAGTTTAACCTTAAATCTGGCGCGACACCTGTAGAAGTCGATGCCGTTAAGATCAACGATATCACCTTGTCTTTGGCAGGGGCGTCCTTAACGGGTAGTGGGCAAGCGACCCTGAATAATGCAACTTTTCCACCGATGCCTGTTGGTGCGGTGACGATGAACCTTAAGGGGGGCATAGGGTTGTTGGACAAGCTGATGACTATGGGATTGGTGCCCCAGCAGCAGGGTCAAATGGTCAAAGCGATGTCGGGCGTTTTTGCGGTGCCAGTCGAAAGCGAAGAAGATCATCTGAAGTCCAAAGTCGTCTTTAGCGAAAATGGCGGAATCTCGGTCAACGGTCAGCGGATCAATTAACCCCTTTTTGTTGAGTAAAAGTCACGCGGCAGGGTTTTGCAGCCCTGCCGTTTGTCGTATTGGTTAAGCAACCATAAGGATTGAGGCATGACACAACTGGCAGAATTGGCCGAACGGGTTTTGGATGCAGCCAAGGCGGCGGGTGCAGATGCAGCGGATGCGTTGATTGCAAAGGGTACGTCTGTGTCGATTGAAGTGCGCGAAGGCGCGTTGGAACATGCAGAGCGGGCCGAGGGAATTGATCTGGGTTTGCGTGTTCTGATGGGCGAGCGACAGGCCTGTGTGTCCATTTCTGATGACAGCGCGAGCAGCATCGCAACCATGGCAGAACGCGCCGTTGCCATGGCAAAAGAGGCGCCAGCGGACCCGACCTGTGGGTTGGCTGATCCGAGCCAGTTGGCCACAGAATGGGACGTGGATGCGCTGGAACTGTTTGATGGGGGTGATGCCCCTGCGGCGGAAGAATTGCAGCGTTGGGCGGTTGAGGCCGAAGCGGCCGCGTTGGCAGTAGAGGGTGTGGCGCAGGCGCAGGGATCTGGTTCAGGATTTTCCGATACCTCTTTGTTTTTGGCGGGAAGTAACGGGTTTCGTGGTGGATATCGTCGCGGGTCTTATTCCACGTCATGTGTGGCGATTTCGGGTGAAGGCCTGACGATGGAGCGGGATTACCACGGCGAAGCGCGTAGTCATTTGGCCGACCTGCCCGATGCGGCAGGCATTGGCCGATTGGCAGGTGAACGCGCGGTGGAGCGTGCGGGATCAACGCGCCCCCCAACAGGGGCGTATCCTGTGT
Organism: uncultured Neptunicoccus sp.; assembly: GCA_964458375.1. Lineage (GTDB taxonomy): Bacteria > Pseudomonadota > Alphaproteobacteria > Rhodobacterales > Rhodobacteraceae > Amylibacter. Next base: position 26,642 of record CAYWIR010000001.1, on the reverse strand, counting down.
TGTTTGACGAACGTATTGCCGCAAGCCTGATCGGACATTTGGTGGGGGCCATCAATGGCTCGGCTATCGTGCGCGGGGCAAGTTTTCTCAAAGACGCGCTGGGAGAGCAGGTTTTGCCAAGCGGTTTGTCGTTGGTTGAAAACCCACACCGCCCACGTGTAGCAGGCAGCCGTCCGTTTGACGGAGAAGGGTTGCCCGTACAGGAGCGGGCGATTGTGAAGGATGGTGTTTTGCAGGGCTGGACGCTTGATCTGGCGACGGCCCGCAAACTTGGGATGGAGAGCACGGGCAATGCCAGCCGCGGGGTGTCCAATCCACCGTCGCCGTCATCGGGCAATTTGAGCCTGACACAGGGGGATCAAAGCCGAGAGGCGTTGATTGCGCAAATGGGCACAGGGTTGATTATCACGTCCATGATTGGGTCTACAATCAACCCGAACACGGGTGATTATTCCCGTGGGGCGTCTGGGTTTTGGGTTGAAAACGGTGAAATCACTGGACCTGTGAACGAGTGCACTGTGGCAGGAAACCTGCGCGATATGTTGATGAATATCACACCCGCAAATGACGGCCGCGCCCATCTAAGCCGTGTGGTGCCGAGCCTTTTGGTGGAAGGTTTGACCATTGCCGGAGCGTGATCTTGATCTTTTGTTAGATGTGGCAGCAGAGGCTGGCGATATTGCGCTGAAGTATTTCAAGAACGACCCAGAGGTTTGGGACAAAGAGGGCGATCAAGGCCCCGTCACTGTGGCAGATTTGGAAGTGAATGCGATGCTGGAATCGCGGCTGCAATCCGCAAGGCCAGAGTATGGGTGGCTGTCAGAGGAAAGCGAAGACCACAGCGCAAGGCTTCAGGCAGAGCGGGTGTTTATCCTTGATCCGATTGATGGAACCCGCGCGTTTATTCAAGGCCATGAAAATTTCGCGCATTCCTTTGCCGTGGCCGAACAGGGCGTCGTGACGGCGGCGGCTGTGTATTTGCCAGCCAAAGGCATGACATTCGCTGCGACCCGTGGTGGAGGCGCAACGTTGAACGGTGTGGCGATTGCACCAAGTGCTGTGACGGCGCTCGATCAGGCCGAGGTTTTGGTGGCAAAACCCATGATGGACGCAAAACATTGGCCAGGGGGTGTGCCACCTGTGAAGCGGAATTTTCGATCCTCGTTGGCGTACCGCTTGTCACTGGTTGCGAACGGGCGTTTTGACGGGATGTTTACGTTTCGCCCAGCGTGGGAATGGGATGTTGCGGCAGGGGATTTGATTTGCACCGAAGCAGGTGCGGCAGTTTTCGATGCGCAAGGACGCGCGCCTGTGTACAATTCTGCCGATGCGAAAATACCTGGCATGATTGCCTGTGCGCCTGCGCTGCGTGCGCCGTTTCTGAAACACTTGGCGGTGTAGGAATGCGCGGCATGAAACAGCATCTTCGGGAGCCTTCTGATGCCGTCTAAGAGCCTTGGCGAAACTCTTTTGCGCGGTGCGGCGATGATTACTGAGCCATTGGCACAGCATGAATTGTCGCGGCGCGTTGCCCGTGGCGTTGAGGATGCCAGCCGCGTGCAAGAACGGCGCGGGAAAACAGACCTTTCCCGACCTGACGGGACACTGCTTTGGTTTCATGTGGCGAATTTAAAGGGTGCGCTTAATCTGGTTGGCGCTATCGAACAGTGCCGCGACGAGATGCCCGACATTTCGATTTTGATCACCACGCAAGAGCAAGTCCAAGACTTTATTTTTGCTTTGCGCATGCCAAGTGGGGTGATCCACCAATATGCGCCCTTTGACAAACCCGCCGCGGTGGAACGGTTCTTGAGCCATTGGGCCCCTGATCTGTGTATTTGGGCGGATGACGTGCTGATGCCTGTGATGAACCGCGAGGTCGAGGCGCGTAAAATCCCTGCGCTGCTTGTGAATGTGCAGAATTTGGATCGGGCCAATCCGCAATTTCGCTGGCTGCCGAGCATTGGAAAACCAGTGTTGAACAGTTTTGATCAAGTGCTGGTTGTTGACGAAGACACGCGAAAGCAGGTGAAGCATTTTGGCATGGACGCCAGTGTGATGGGTTCTTTGTTCGAAGAGGCGCTGGCCTTGCCCCATGATGAAGCGCGGCGATCACGGGTGTCAAAGCAGTTGGATGGGCGCCCCGTGTGGTTGGCGGCCAAAGTGTGTTCCGAAGAAATTGAACAAATTCTAGAGGCGCATAAAAAGGCGCAGCGTCAAACGCATCGCTTGATGTTGATCATCGTGCCTGAAAATCCAGAGGATACGGATTTGGTTGGCGGCGTCTGTGATGCGATGGGTCTACATTTTAAAAACAGTCATGAATTGGATGAGTTACCGCCCAGAACAGATGTGATTGTGGCCAAAGGATTTGATGGTCTGGGACTGTGGTATCAGATGGCTGCAGTGTGTTTTCTAGGCCGTTCGCTGGTCGCGCGGGGTGGGCATACCCCGTTAGAGGCAGCGAACTTGGGTTCGGCCATCATTCATGGGCCACATGTGGACAATTATGCGGATGTTTACCTCCGTTTACGCGATGCAGGTGCGGCCATTGAGGTAACGTCTGTATCGTCCTTGGTAGAAGCCGTAACTGAATTGGTGGTTCCTGATCGCGCAGCGGCCATGGCCCATGCGGGGTGGATGGTGAGTTCTGAAGGGGCGGATGCCACGGATGCGATGGTCGAGGCGATTTGGGATCACTTTCCAATGGGGGCCGCCTCATGAAAGCTCCAGCGTTCTGGTTTAATCCACCGAGTAAACCCGGAGTTTGGGCGCGTGCGTTGCATCCGTTGTCGATCCTGTGGCGTGTGCTGAGTGATCGGAGACAAAGAACGGGGGCACATGTGCGGGTGTCAGTGCCTGTAGTCTGTGTTGGAAATATCAACGTGGGTGGAACGGGTAAGACACCAACGGTTATAAAACTCTTGTCTGTTTTCAATGATTTGGGGGTGACAGCGCATGTTGTTTCCAAAGGATATGGTGGATCTGTGGAAGGCCCGTTGCGTGTGGATGAAGCCGTTCACACGGCCAGTGATGTGGGGGATGAGCCGTTGTTGCTGGCGGCGTTTGGTCCGTGCTGGGTCGCCAAAGATCGTGCCGCTGGTGCCAAGGCGGCCATTGCTGCAGGGGCAGAGGTTGTGATCCTTGATGACGGGATGCAGAATCCTGCGTTGATCAAAGATTTTACGATCATGGTCGTGGATGCGGGTGTTGGGTTTGGGAACGAACGTTTGTTGCCAGCGGGGCCATTGCGCCAAAGTGTATCCGATGGGTTGGTTATGGCGGATATGGTTTTGAGCATTGGGCCGCACACCGCTCAACGTGATTTTGCCAAGCGATTCAAGGGGACAGAAGATGTTCCCCATGTGAAAGCAGCGTTGGAACCGTTGCAAACTGGCATGTTGTGGCATGACTTGCGCGCCTTTGCCTTTGCCGGCATTGGGCGGCCTGAGAAATTCTTTGCGACCTTGCAAGGAACTGGGGCGCATGTTGTTGGAACGCGATCTTTTGGCGATCACGAAACGCTGTCCCCCACGTTGTTGCGCCGTATGGAGATGGAAGCCGCGCAGATGGGGGCGCAGATGGTGACGACGGAAAAAGATGCTGTGCGTCTTCCAAAGGACTGGCGACATAAGGTCATCACTTTGCCTGTCCGTTTGGAAGTTGAGGACGAAGGTGTTCTGGTGGAAGCCATGGCATCTGTTCTGGCTGCTGCAAAATAGAGCGCTTGTGCGTTAATCTTCGAGATACATGAATGTGGCCGTGGCCAGCGCGGCGGGTTTTGTGGACCCTTCGGCGTGGACGGAAAGGCGGCAGGTGGCGAGTTTGCGACCGTTGCTTTCGATCGCGACTGTGATGACGCTGTCGCCCATGGGCAAGGGGCGGAGGTAGTTTATGGACAGATCAACAGTGGTGCATTTGCGGAAGCGACCATTTGCCCCTGCAAGAGCGATGACGGTGGCGGTGTCTGCGGCGGCGGCAATGGCTTGGCCGCAGATCAAATTGGTGCCTGGTCCCCCGCGCAAGGCAAGTGCGTCGTTGGCAGGGAGGAGGAAGGTGGCCTCTGTTTTGCTGAATGACGTGGGTGTCAGGTTTTGCTGCAACACCCAAGGCGCAAAGACGTCGGCCAAGAGTGCTTTGCCATCTTCAATTGAAAATCCTGTATTCGACATTTTTCCCCCATGGTTATCTGATTGTTTCAGAGTATAAACGCAGCATGACGCAGGGGGCCCATCAGAGCAAGCAAGCCATCGACCAATTGGTTGGATTGGGACGCATTCGTGTGTGGTCCGTTGTGATCACCGTATTTGGCGATGCTGTTGTTCCCCGTGGTGGTGTGGTGGCTTCGACCAGCTTGGCCGCGTTGTCCGCAGAAATGGGTGTAAAGCCAGAGGCGTTTCGTGTGGCCATGTCGCGGCTTACCAAAGACGGTTGGTTGCAGCGCAGCAAGAAAGGACGGCTGAGCTTTTTTCAATTGTCGGAGAAGGGCAAGGCGGTTTTTGGCCCAGCGACAACAAGGATTTATGCGCCGTACCACGGGTCTGCGGATGGGTGGAAACTGGCGGTTTTGCCAAGCAGTGTTGATGGAGCGCCAGACGGGGCCATTGCGCTTGGTGGGCGTAGTTATTTGACGCCCAAAGATGTTGGTTTTGAAGATGCGCTGAGCGTGTCTGGTGAATTTGATGTGGTTCCGAATTGGGTGAAAGATCGTATTGGATCGACCGATTTGGTGCAGGCATATGGCGATCTTTATTCGACATTGTCGGCATTGGATGTGACGGGATCCAGCCCCTTATCGGCGGCCGTTCTGCGCACCTTGATAGTGCATCAATGGCGGCGATTGGTTTTGCGTCATGCGGATTTGCCGCCTGAGTTTTTTCCAGAGGGCTGGCGCGGTGAAGATTGTCGGACGATTGTGCATCAATTGTTGGCGGATTTGGCCCCCGCTGCGGACGCTTGGTTCGATAGCGAGATACTTTAAACTGTCGCAGTTTGAGTGTTTGGCTTGCGCTTATCTAAACCCGCGATAAGTTTGGCGAAATTATTCTTTAGGAGAAGACCCATGAACTCGATTGTTGACCCACATGGCTTGATGGAATTTTCAGTGGTCTTTACGGACCGGTCCCTTAATCACATGAGCAAGGCGTTTCAGGATGTGATGCTTGATATCAATGGGATGTTGAAAGAGGTGTACAACGCGGATGGCGTTGCGATTGTGCCAGGTGGCGGGACCTATGGCATGGAAGCCGTGGCGCGCCAATTTGCGGATGGTAAGAAGGCCATGGTTATTCGCAATGGGTGGTTTTCCTATCGTTGGACGCAGATTTTTGAGGCCAGCGGGATCGTTGCATCAGAAACTGTGATGAAAGCGCGGCGCACAGCCAATGCCCACCAATCGCCATTTGCCCCAGCGCCAATTGATGAGGTTGTGGCGAAAATTGCAGAAGAACAGCCCGATATTGTTTTCGCACCGCATGTGGAAACCTCGGCGGGTTTGATCCTGCCTGATGACTATATCAAGGCGGTTACGGATGCCGTGCATTCCTATGGTGGTTTGTTCGTTCTGGATTGTATCGCGTCTGGGTGTGCGTGGGTTGATATGAAAGCCGTTGGCGCGGATGTGCTGATTTCTGCGCCGCAAAAGGGTTGGTCTGCCTCGCCGTCAGCGGGGCTGGTTATGATGTCGGATCATGCGCTGTCGAAAATTGGTGATACACAGTCGAGCAGTTTTGCAGTGGATTTGGGCAAGTGGTATTCGATCATGCAAGCCTATGAAAATGGCGGGCATGCCTATCACGCGACCATGCCGACAGATGCGCTGCGTGCGTTTCGGGACACGATGGTTGAAACCAAAGAGTATGGGTTTGACAAAGTGCGCGAAGAGCAGTTGGAGCTGGGTGCGAAAGTGCGTGCGATGCTGGCTGAAAAGGGTATCGTTTCGGTGGCTGCGGACGGATTTGGCGCGCCTGGTGTTGTGGTGTCCTATACCGATGACCCTGCCATCCAGAATGGCAGCAAATTCGCGGCTGAAGGAATGCAAATCGCGGCTGGCGTACCGTTGATGTGTGATGAGCCAGAGGATTACAAATCCTTCCGATTGGGGCTTTTTGGGCTTGATAAGTTGCATGACGTAGATGGTGCGGTTACCAAGTTGCGCAAAGCGCTGGACGCTGTTTTGTAAGAGGAAGATCCGATGAACGCTGTGACGATTGAGATTGAAAACGAAATCGCAGTTGTCACGGTGGACAACCCGCCTGTGAATGCGCTGGGCCATGCGGTGCGTGCGGGTTTGGCGGATGCCGTGGCGGAAACCGATGCCAATGACGCAGTGAAGGCGGTTGTTTTGATCGCGGCTGGGCGCACCTTTATGGCAGGGGCGGATATTTCTGAATTTGGCAAACCCTTTGTGGACCCTAGCTTGCCTGACGTTATTTTGACGATCGAAGGGGCGCAGAAGCCTTGGGTGGCAGCCATTCATGGAACGGCGCTGGGCGGTGGTTTGGAAGTGGCGCTTGGCTGTCATTACCGTGTGGTCGATGCGCGCGCAAAGCTGGGTCTGCCAGAGGTGCATTTGGGGCTGATCCCTGGGGCTGGTGGCACGGTACGGTTGCCCCGATTGGTGCCGGTAGCAAAAGCAGCAGAGATGGTTGCGACGGGCAAACCAATTGGCGCAAGAGATGCGGTAAATTGCGGGTTGGCGGATGCCGTGTCGAAGGGTGATTTGCGCGACGATGCGTTTGCGTTTGCGCAAGGGATTGTTGGTAAGGACAAACCTATTGCGCTGCTGGATCGGGCGCCGGTTGCCGCATTGGATGCAGAGGCGTGGGGGGAAGTTGCTGGAAAACTGGTGGCCAAGGCACGCGGGCAAAACTCGGTCATTCGGGGTGTTGAAGCGGTGGCGGATGCGGTTCGTCTAGACGGGCAGGCGGCGCTGGACAATGAGCGTGATGTGTTTTTCGAGCTGTTAAGTGATCCGCAATCCGCTGCCCTGCGACATGTGTTTTTCGCAGAACGATCCGTCAGCAAAGTTGCGTCGATCAAGGGCGTTGCCGCCCGTGATTTGCGCCATGTGGGTGTCATTGGCGGCGGGACCATGGGTGCCGGGATTTGTGTGGCATTGTTGCTGGCAGGGCTATCCGTGACGATGATCGAACGGGACGCGGATGCGCTGAGTGTGGGGCAAACGCGCGTTGCAGATACACTGACGGCGAGTGTGAAGCGGGGGCTGATATCTGAAGATAAGCGGGCGGCGCTGCTTGGCATGTTCAGCGGCGATTTTGTCTATGACGCGCTCGACACTGTTGATCTGGTGATCGAGGCTGTCTTTGAGGACATGGATGTTAAAAAGCAGGTTTTCGCGGAATTGGATCGCGTGACCAAACCTGATGCGGTGCTGGCAACGAACACGTCTTATCTGGATGTGAACGAGATCGCTGCGAGTGTAAAAGACCCAAGCCGCGTGATTGGGTTGCACTTCTTCTCGCCGGCCCATGTGATGAAGCTGTTGGAAATTGTACGCCCTGATGGGCTGGCGGACGATGTGCTTGCAACGGGTTTTGCGCTTGGAAAACTGTTGCGCAAAATTTCCGTGCCTGCGGGTGTGTGTGATGGATTTATCGGCAACCGTATTCTGACGGCGTATCGCCGTGAATGTGATTACATGGTCGAAGACGGTGCTGCACCAGAAGAGGTGGATGCGGCGATGAAGGCCTATGGCTTTCCGATGGGTATTTTTGCCATGCAGGACATGGCGGGTCTGGATATCGGTTGGGCGGCGCGTAAACGTCGTGCGCCGACGCGGGACCCAAAAGAACGTTATGTGCGGATTGCGGATCGGATTTGTGAGCTGGGTCGCTTTGGACAAAAAACAGGGAGCGGGTGGTTCAACTATCCCGAAGGCTCGCGTCGTGGAGACCCTGATCCGATTGTCGAAGCGATTATTTTGGAAGAGGCCGCTGCGTCAGGTGTGACGCGGCGCAGCTTTACCGCCGAAGAAATCATCGACCGCATTCTGGGCGCTATGGTTGCCGAAGGTGAAGCGATTTTGGCCGAAGGAATCGCACAGAGTTCCGAAGCAATCGATGTGGTGATGATCAACGGCTACGGCTTTCCACGCCATAAGGGTGGACCGATGTTTGCGGCAAAGGCCTAGGGCTTCTTTAGCAGTTCATCCGTATGAGCGCCGAGTTTTGGGGCGGCGGTGTTCATGGCCAATTCGCTGTCTGAAAACCGCATTGGAGAGCGGATCGCTGGCAGTCCTTCCAGTTCCATTTGCATCCCACGGGATTGGATGTGTGGGTCGGCGAAGAGTTCGTTCATGTCATTGATCGGGCCTGCGGGGACCACGTTGGCTTCGCAGGATTTCAGCAATTCGGCCTTGGTGTGTTTTACCGTTTCGTCGCGCAAGATTGGCACGAGGATATCGCGGTTTGTTACGCGGTTTGGATTGGTGTCAAAGCGCGGGTCGTCGATGAGGTCTTCGCGCCCCAATACTTCGCAAAAGCGGGCGTATTGGCCGTTGTTGCCACATGTGATGATGACGTGACCGTCCGAAGTTGGAAAGACTTGGTAAGGGACAATATTGACGTGTGCATTGCCTGTTAGGCCAGGTGCTTTGCCAGTGGCCAGTGTATTGAAACCTTGGTTTGCGGTGACGGCCGCAGCGACGTCTAACAGGGCCATGTCGATGTGTTGTCCGCGCCCTGTCTTTTCACGGTGCGCAAGGGCCGCTTGAACAGCAATGACGGAGTACAGCCCTGTAAAAATATCCGTTACGGCGACACCGTATTTTTGGGGTTCGCCGCCGATTTCACCTGTGACGGACATAAGGCCCGACATACCTTGCATCAGAAAATCATATCCCGCGCGCGGGGCATATGGGCCTGTTTGGCCGAACCCAGTAATTGAACAATAAATCAGGCGGGGGTTCACCTTTTGGAGGCTGGCATAGTCGAGCCCATATTTCGCGAGGCCGCCAACCTTGAAGTTTTCGATGAGCACATCTGCTTCGGCGATCAGGCCAAGGAGGTCCGCTTTGCCCTCGGGTGTGCGAAAATCGACAATGACTGATTTTTTGCCCCGATTGCAGGCGTGGAAATACCCAGCCGCTTTGTCGTCGCCGCGATCAATGAAGGGTGGACCCCAGCGGCGTGTGTCGTCCCCTTCGGGGGCTTCGATTTTGACAACCTCGGCCCCTAAATCGGCGAGAGTTTGCCCTGCCCATGGACCAGCCAAAATGCGGGCAAGTTCGACGACGCGGAGGCCAGAGAGAGGGGCGTTTGACATGAAAAAGGCTTTCCGAAACGGTTCAAGTTTCAGAAAGCCTAATCTTTTTCAAAAGAACCATCCAGTGCAGAGTGGTCTTATGACTCGAGTGCTTGGTCGATCAAAATTGACAGCTCTGGGTAGGACATGTTTGTGTACTTGGTTCCATTCACAAACAGTGTTGGAGTGGAGTTCACTTCATCCGCAGCGGTGGTTTCTTGGAACCGTGCCACGAGCGCTTCTGCCATGGCTTGATGGCCCAAACATTCGTCGAGCTGCGCATTGGACAGGCCAGCGATGATGCCAATTTTGCGCAATTCCTGCACAACAGTTGCGGTGTCGCCCGCACGGGACCATTCCGCTTGGCGTTTGTAGATCATATCTGTGATGCCAAAGAATTTGGTTTCGTCACAGCGCGCAATGATGGACGCCCAAAGGCCAAACCGATCAAAATATACATCGCGGTAGATGAAGTTGATTTTGTCGGTGTCGATGTAGTTCGTTTTCAAAAGCGGATATGTGTTGGTGTGAAAGTTGGCGCAATGGGGGCAGGTGTAGGACGCGTATTCCATCACTGTGACGGTCGCATCGGGATTGCCAAGCGACATTTCTTTCACTTCGATGGCGTCTTCTGCCAGTGTTTTGGTGCCCAGGAGGGGCGTAGCGGCCATAGCGGCCAAAGCGGTGCGGCGGGTGATCATTGGGTGATCCTCTCTGAATTCAACTTCGGGGTTTGGATAGAATATTTTCGCCAAGGGTGGCAAGCGCGGCCTTTAGCCGATCATCTGAAACGTCGGACACTGTGGATTGAACATGCGCCTTTTCTTGGGGTTCAAGCACACGTTTTTTGGGCTTGTTGTGTTCAAAACTGGTTTGCCCTTCGGCGAACCCTATGGGGGCCGTTTGGGTGATATGAATGCGGCTGATTGCGGCATAGCCATAGGTGGCGTTCACGCGTTCTTTGATTTGGGGCAGTTGCATTTGCACCATCGGCGCGTTTGCCCCTGTTGTTAGCAAGGTCAGTGTCGCACCCATGCCCTGACGGGTATAACCCACCTTAACGGGCCGCGCGATTTTTGCGACTGCGGGCCCCGCAATTTCGGCCCAATGGGTCAACAGGCGGGTCTCTGAAAACCCACGGGTTTCAGATGCTTTGCGGATTTGCTTGCTTAAAATGCCGCCTGTTTGCGCAAATCCACGGCTCAGGCGTTTGGGACGCTTCAGCTTGGCCTGTGGTTTTTTCGCGTTTGCGGGTGGCATAGTGATTTACCTTTGATTCACGCTATCTTACGTCGACTTAGGGTGTATGTCACAAGTTACACGGGGGCGGGTGATAAAAATTGCGTTATACTGAACAGGCTTCGGTCCTGCTGGACTGGTACGATGTGCATGCACGTGACATGCCGTGGCGTGTTTCGCCAACGGATCGCAAAGCGGGTGTCGTGCCTGATCCCTATCATATTTGGTTGTCCGAGGTGATGTTGCAGCAAACCACCGTTGCAGCAGTGAGGGAGTATCACCAGAAGTTTGTGGCAAAGTGGCCGACGGTGTCTGATTTGGCTGCGGCGGAGGATGCGGATGTCATGGCGGCTTGGGCTGGGCTTGGGTATTATGCCCGCGCCCGCAATTTGCTGAAATGTGCGCGGGTGGTGGCACATGATTTAGAGTGTGTGTTTCCAGATACTTACGATGAACTGCTTAAGCTGCCGGGGGTTGGCCCCTATACGGCTGCGGCCATGGCGTCGATTGCGTTCGATCGGCGTGCTGTTGTTTTGGATGGGAATGTGGAACGGGTTATGGCGCGGCTTTATCGCGTGGAAGAGCCGCTTCCAGCGTCTAAGGAAACGTTGCGTGGATATGCGGATCAGTTAACGCCGAAGGACCGTTGCGGGGATTATGCGCAAGCGGTGATGGACTTGGGGGCGACGATCTGCACGCCGCGCTCCCCTGCTTGCGGGATTTGCCCATGGATGGACGTGTGCGAGGGGCGCAAGGCGGGGGATGCGGCGACCTATCCGCGCAAAACGCCGAAAAAGGCGAAACCTGTAAGGCAAGGTGTGGCCTTTGTGGCGATCCGTTCGGATGGCGCGGTGTTAATGGAACGGCGGCCTGAAAAGGGATTGTTGGGCGGCATGCTCGGCTGGCCCGGATCAGAATGGCAAGAAGACCCAGTGCAAGGGACGCCGCCCATGCAAGGGGCGTGGCGCGAGGTTGGTGACGTGCGCCACACGTTCACGCATTTCCATCTGGAACTGTCCGTTTTTGTCGCAGAGGGCGTGAACGAAGAGCCATCTTTGGGCACGTTCATTCAACGGGATGTGTTTTCCCCATCGGATTTGCCAACAGTGATGCGCAAGGTTTGGGATGTTGCAGCGAAGCGGTGAATGGTTAGCTTTTTATCGTACCGTCCGCGACCCAAGCGTCAAAGATTTCTAGCGCTTTATCCGCAAAGGCTTGATCGTTGATGTGGGCGTCAACTTCGCTTAGGGAAATTGGTGTTTTCATGACAGTGCGCACCTCATCGGTGAAGGCGGCCAGACCTTCTGGATCATGGGCCACATCGCCTTCTTTATCCCATTCTTCAATGCCTTGCAGGGGCATGATAAAGTGCGTTGGGACGGGTGATTTGGACAGGCGTTCAGCAATTGCTTGGGCCGTTTCGCGGCGTTCTTCGTTGTTCAGGGCTGAAGACTTGATCAGGCGATTGTGTTCATGGAACGGGCGGTCTTGGTATCGATCTGGAATGTCCTGCCAACCTGCAAAGTCGATTAAGTCGAGGCAGCCGGGGGCCACAATTTGGGGTGTATTTGACAGACCAGCGTTCAGCATCCGATCCGTGCCACCGTTGACAACGGACCCAGCCAGCAGATTGCCAAGTTCGGGCAGTGCGAAATCCATAACACAGCAGAATTTGCCTTGTCGTGCCAGCGATTCAAATGCCATGCCGCCCATGCCCGTGGCGTGGAAAATGGCGACCTCGAAGCCACGGCCTTCAAGGGCTGGTTTCAGCAACTTCATGTATTTCAGACAGGAAGAGCCAAGCGATGTCATGCCAACAATGGGTCGATCGTTGCTTGGAGGTTCCACAGAACGAGCCGCGCCAAGGACGGCGCCTGCCGCTTGTGATAAGGATGCTTTGCAGACGGAGTTGAGGCCATAAAGTCCGCCCGCCCAGAGGATCATTTGAATGTCAGCTGACAAGCGATCTGGGGGGATGATCGGTGAGAATGAAACGGTTGAGACCACGTATTTGGGGACGCCCATGGGCAAGGCTTGGCAGATATCGAGCGCCACATCTGTACCCATTGTACCGCCAAGAATAACGACGCCATCAAATTTGCCTTCAGCGTGCAGTTTTTGGGCCAGAGCGGATGAGCCACGGGCCATAATCTGCATGGCCGTGTTTTCGTCCCCAGAGTCAATTGCTGCTTGGATGGAGCTGTCAGCGGCCGTTGCCACATCGTGTTTGGTGATATCACAGGGTTGAGATGGATCGCCTAGAACGCTGATATCCATGGTTAAAACGCCACCACCTTGGGATGTGATGCGTTCTGCCATGTACAAGAGTTCGTCGTCTTTTGTGTCGTAGGTTCCGACGATCAGGATGGTTTTGTCAGACATAAGAAGGTTCCGTTTCTAGCCAATTTGCAACGGCTTGTGTGGCGTTTGCGATGTGTTCGATGTTGCGCGCTTCGGCGTTTGGGATTTCCATGCGTGTCACGATCCAGCCGACATAGGTGCAGGCGCGAAGGGCGATGAACAGGGGTAAATGTGTGATGTTGATTGGGCGGATTGATTGGTATCCGTCGATCAGCGCGGTGGTGAGTTCTGCTTCTTTTGGCTCACCCTTTAGGCGGAACAAGGTGGTGGCCAGTTCGAACAAGCGAAAGCCAGCGCCTCCATCGTCAAAGTCGATGAGGCGGAGCGTGTTGCCATCCACAAGGACGTTTTCGCGCAAAAGATCTGCGTGGATCAATCCGAAATCGTGGTCGCCTTCGGCAAGGGCCGTTTGGGCATCCTGGCGGAACCGTTCGAACAGTTCTTTTTGCCCATGGACCAGACTTGGGTTTTCCCAGAACCGCCCCCATAGCGGCGTTTCCCCAAGCAAGCCATCCGCATCCCATGCAGGGCGGGTGAAACCCGTAGGCGGCGTCCAAGCATCCGATGCAAAGTGGAGCCGTGCCATGGACTGGCCAAGCGTGTGAAACGTTTGTTCAGGGTGGTCGAGGTCAAGCGGGGTGCCATGTGCGCCAAGCTGTTTGCCAGGCAGCCACGAGAGCATGTCAAATTGCGCCCCGTCAACAACGACAAGGAAAGCGCCGTCTTTGGTTTGGATGGGTTGAGGCACGTTGAGGCCCGCCGCATCGAGCGCGGCCATCCAATTCAGTTCTGATGCAAGCTGTGCATCGGTGCGGTATCCTGCACGGTGCTGGCGCAAAGCGTATTCACCTTGGGCGGTTGTGATACGGTAAACCTTGTTTTCACGCTCCGCCGCGAGCGCAACATTGGTTGGCTGAATATCCCAATTCAGCAGGGCATCGCGGGCCAAAGTCATGGCGTAATGTCCGTTAGCACGGCGTCGAGTGTTTCGATCAACTGATCGGCATTTGCGCGGGTGAATTGCAGGTTCGGGCGAATTTTTAACGTGTTGTAATGCACGCCGATTTTGTTGAGCAAGACACCACGATTTCGAAGTTCTTCGATCACCCGCAAGATATAGTCGCTGGCAGGGGCTTTGCTGGTGCGATCCGTCACCATTTCAGCGCCAAAGAACAGACCCTTACCACGCACATCGCCAATGATTTTGTGTTTCTTAGCAAGGTCTTGCAGCATGGACTTTGCGTAATCCCCCACGTCTGCTGCCTGTGCCATCAGCTCTTCGTTTTCTATGACGTCGAGGACTGCCATTGCGGCGGCGCAAGACACTGGATTACCGCCAAACGTGTTGAAATAGCGGAAAGCGGTGCGGAATTCGTGCATGACATCGGCGCGGGTGACGACCCCAGCAATCGGGTGGCCGTTGCCCATGGGTTTACCGATGGTCACGATGTCTGGTGTGATGCCTTGGTACTGGTGGCCCCAAAAGTGGGAGCCAATGCGACCAAACCCTGGCTGGACCTCGTCCGCGATGAGAAGCCCGCCTGCCGCGTGGACCACCTTTAGTGTCGGGTCGAGGAACCCTGCTGGCAGATCGGGAAAGCCTTCATTGGCAAAAAATGGACAGAGGATGAGGGCAGAGAAGCCGTGTTCTGTGGCCTGTAGCTCTTTGATTTTTTCGGCCACTTGATCGGCAAAATATTGTGCGGGGTCGTTGCTGGCAGGGCGATAGCTGTCGGGTGTTGGGACAAAGCGGATGTGGTTTGATTTGCCGAGCTTTGGCGTATTTGTCATGGACAGTTGGGACACGGTCGAAGTGTTGCCGTGGTAGGTGTGATCGGTTGCGATCAAACCCGTTTTGCCTGTCATTGCTTCGGCCATCCGAAGGGCGACATCATTTGCCTCGGACCCTGTGCAACACAGTAAGGCGGTGTTTAACGGATCATCGAATGTGGCTGTCAGGCGTTCGGTGTAATCGAGAATGCCTTCGTGCAAATAGCGTGTGTGGGTGTTTAAGGTCGCGGCTTGTTTCGCAATCGCGTTGACCACATGGGGGTGGCAGTGGCCCACATGGGGCACGTTGTTGTAGCAGTCGAGATATTTCTTGCCGTCAGCGTCCCACAGCCAGACACCTTCTCCGCGCACCAGATGCACGGGGTCTTCGTAGAAGGTGGACATGTTCGGGCCAAGCACCGCATCGCGGCGATTAAGGAGGGATTGCGTTTTGGTCAAAGCTGTATCCATGCGGTTTTGAGGTTGGTGTATTTGGACAGGGCGTGCAGCGATTTATCTGACCCGTTGCCCGATTGTTTGTGCCCGCCAAGAGGTACTGTGTTGTCTGCGCCGCCGTAGGTGTTCACGTGGACAACGCCTGCTTGGAGAGCGCGGATCATGCGGTGGGCGCGGGACAGGTTCGCTGTCCAGACCCCAGACGCGAGCCCGAGGTCGCTGTCGTTGGCAAGGCTGACCGCTTCTTCTTCTGTATCGAAGGGTGTGACCGAGAGGACAGGGCCGAAGACTTCGTTTTTGAAGATGGTGTTGGTTCTATCGACGTTTTGCAGGATCGTTGGCGCCATATAGGTGCCCCCTGTTTGGCCAAGGATACGTGAGCCACCCGTGATGCATTCTGCGCCCTCTTCTATGGCGGCGGCTGTCAGGGATAAATTTCCTGCCAATTGGCGTTCAGAGTTCACCGCGCCGATTTGGGTTTCCAGATCGAGCGGATCGCCAACGCGCATGGCTTCGGCGTGGTGTTTCAATGCGGCAACAAAATCATCGTGGATGGAGCGTTCGACAAGGAGGCGAGAGCCAGCCACACAAACTTGGCCCGAATTGCGAAAGATGCCAGCGGCCGAGACTTTGGCGGCATGGTCCAGATCAGGCGCGTCTGCAAAGACGATGTTCGGGGATTTGCCGCCAAGTTCCAGATAGACTCTTTTTAGGTTCGATTGGGCTGCGGCTTCGAGAAGTTTACGGCCTGTGACGCCTGATCCTGTGAAGGCCAGTACATCAACATCCATTGACCGAGCGAGCGCGTCACCTGCGATGCGGCCATCCCCAGTGACTACATTGAAGACGCCGTCTGGCAAACCAGCGGCAGAACAAATTTCGGCAAGGCGAAGGAGGGAAAGGGATGCTGTTTCGGCAGGCTTCAGAACGACGGAGTTGCCAGTGGCGAGCGCGGGTGCAAGTTTCCATGCGCCGATCATTAAGGGAAAGTTCCAAGGGATGATTGCGGCCACAACACCGACAGGTTCGTGATGGACAAGGCCGAGCGTGTTGGGGGCCGTGGGTGCGATTTCGCCGGGCGTTTTGTCGAGCGCTTCGGCGTAGTAGCGGAAGGTTCCCGCGGCGGAGCCTGCCTCGGCTTTGAAGGCCATGGCAAATTCTGTTCCGTTGTCGCGCACACCAAGGATAGAGAGCGACAATGCCTCTGCTTCGATTGCGTCCGCAATGGCGAACAAGGTCTTTTTGCGGGCGGCTGGGGGTAGATTTGACCAGCGGCCATCGTTGAACGCTGCACGGGCGGAGGCCACAGCGCGGTCGACCTCGGCGCTTGTTGCGTTTGCGATTGTGGTGAGGTCAGAGCCGTCGATGGGCGAAGTGACCTGCATTGCGTCAGCAGTTCCCGCCACGTGCTGGCCATCAATGAACAGCTGCTGAGGGGGGATTTTCTCTGCGCGGATCGCGTCGATTTGGGCTTGGGTGGTCATGTTTTACCGCTGCTGTGTGTCATGAAGATTGTGATCATCAGATGATGGTGTTGCGCGCATTTCTTTGAACAAAGTGCGCAGGTGCAAGGCGAGAACTAAGACGATAAGCGCGAAGAGGATGAATGCGATTGGTCGGTCGATCATATCAAACGGTGTTTTAAGGCGCGGCATTGCAGAACGGAGTTTCACCTCCATTATGCCGCCCAAGACCATACCGAGGATGATCGGAACAATTGGCAGGTTCAAACGTTTGAGGATCAGGCCAAGAATACCAAAGCCTGCTGCGATCATGCAGTCTGTCAGGGAGTTGCGCAAAGAGTACACGCCGACAAAAGACAGGATCAGGATCATCACGCCAAGGAACCGTGTGGGGATGCGTATGATTTTGGTTAGCAGGTTCGTGGAAAACAACAGGAACACAAACACGATGACGTTTAGCGCGATCAGCGCGAAATAGAGGCCATACACAAGGTCGATGTTGTTTTGGAAGAGTTGCGGGCCAGGGATGACGTTGTGGACGTAAAACACGGACAGCATCATGGCGGTCAACGCCTCACCAGGGATGCCAAGGGCAAGGAGTGGGATCATGGCTGCGGCGGGAACGGCGTTGTTCGCGGCTTCGGATGCCACCAGCCCTTCGGGTGAGCCGTTGCCGAATTGTTCGGGTGTTTTGGATGTTTTACGGGCGTAGGTGTAGCTCATGAATTGGGCGGTGAATTCGCCTGTTCCTGGGATCATGCCGAGGATCACGCCAAAGCCGCTGGCGACGGTGGCGATGCGTTTGTGGCCCATCAATTCCTTAAGGCCAGCGGTGACTTTGCCCGTCACTGGTTTCGCGTCTGGGCTGCTGTCGGGCGCGGTCAGTAGGAAGAACGCTTGGCTCAGGGCAAACAGGCCAAGGACGACGACGATGAGATTCACGCCTGAGCTGAGAAAGCTGTACCCGAAGGTGTAGCGTTGTGAGTAGGTGACCGCGTCTAGCCCAACTGTTTGTAAGAATATCCCAAACATGGCGAGCATACCTGCCGCAAAGATTTGGCCGCGATGGGCGAGGATCACAAGGATAATACCGAGAAGCGCGGCGAGGAAGATTTCACGACTGCCAAACATGGGCGCGATGATCGCAAGGAGAGGGGACAGGAAGATGAGGCAAAGAATGCCAAAAATACCGCCCCAAAACGATGCGCTGTATGCCAGTGAAACGGCGCGGTGCGCTTCGCCCCGTTGTGTCATGGGATAGCCGTCATAGGACGTGAGCGCGTTAACTGCCGTGCCAGGGGTGTTGATCAGAACGGCAGGGATTGCCCCCCCGTACATGGATGATCCGTAGATGCCCAAAAGCACGGTCAAACCCACGATGGGATCAAGAGAAAAGGTTGCTGGCAACAGAATCGCGATCGCCACCGCAGGGCCGACACCAGGGATGGCCCCGATGATGACGCCGCCGATAGAGCCGACCAGCAGAGCAACAATCACGTCCCAGCGGGCCAGCATTTCTAAACCTGACAGTAGGTTATCCATTCTCTGTTCCGATCAGAAATATGTGAGCATAATTTGGCGCAACCCGTCTGGAAGCGCCTCATAGATTTTACCTGCGGGCAAGTTCACCTTTAGCAGGGTTTTGAACAACACCACGATCCCAAGCGCGCTGAACCCAGCCGCAAAGAGATACTTTTTATCGCGGTAGCCCATGCGAAGTGTCAAAAGCAGGGCAAAGACGAGCGTGCTGGGTAAATACCCCGCGTAAGGTACGGCCAGTGCATAGCCAATAAACCACGCTGCAAATTCGATGGAAGACAGCCAAAGCCCCACTTCTTGCCAGCGGCCATCAATGCGGTCGGATAGGGCAGAGCTGATCAGGTGGAGGAGCGAAAACAGTGCCATCCCCAGCAAGGACACGCCCGGCCAAAAACGGGGCTGTGCGGCGAGTTTGCCATTCGCCTTCCATGCGGTTTGATCAAAGAGTTGCGATAGGAGAAAAAGGGTAACAATCAGGATGACCCATGCAAAGACGATGTCACCTGGACGACGATAGCGTTTGAACATGGATTGGAGCGTGCTGGTGTTCGACATGTCGCTTCTCTGATCGTCTTAAAGAATGGTCGAGCAGGGACCTGCTCGACCAAAAGCGGTTTTGGATGCTTATTCAGCCAACATCTTTTCGATGTTTCCAAGCGTTGCAATATCCGTTTGGATTTGCTTGGCAACGTCATCGGCTGATTGCCAGTAAACCAGCGCACCTGTTTCTTGGGCCAACTGTTGGGCGCGTTCTGACATCACTGTTTTCTGGGCAACAGCGATGATTTTTTCACGCACGTCCTGTGGTGTGTCTTTGTGAACGAACAACCCGTTCCACAGTGCCACATCAAGGCTCGGCGCCAGTTCCGCCACGGTTGGTGTGTCTGGTGTAAGAGAAATACGTTCAGACCCGATAGAGGCGAGAACTTTTACTTTATCCAAGCACGGCAGGATCAGTTGCAGCGTGGTGTTGATCACATCCACATCACCAGAGGCCAGTGTGTTACAATCTAGCGCATCAAATGCAGCGTCAGAGGCGAAGGAAAAGCCCATTTCTTTGGCCAAGCCAAATGTGACCTGTGTTGGAACCAGTGGCGCGCCGAAGTGACCCAAAACAACATCGTTGTTTTTGGCGTGATCTGACAGGCCTGCCATATCATCGTACGGTGCGTTTTCACCCGCAGCGATTACAAAGGGGTACGTCAGAAAGTTGCCCAGTGGAACAAATGGATCTGGGTTCAGTTCTGGGATGCCGATCTGTGGGCCAACCACGGGGATCGCGATGATGAACGACCCGATGGTGTAACCATCCGCAGGTGCGTTCGCGACTTCGATTGCGCCTGGGAACGGACCACCGCCGCCACCTGGTTTGTTCACAACCGCGGCTGGTTGGCCGTAGGCGGCCTGAAAGTCTTCGGCGATCATGCGTGTCAGCACATCTTCCAAATCACCCGGAGGCCATGGCACGATGAAGTTGACTGGTTTTTCTGGGTATTCTGCAACGGCAGGCGCTGCAAAGCTGACAGCTGTAAGCGCAGCAGTCGCCGCGACGGTTAGAAACTTGTTCATAAGGGACTCCCTGTTGTCCTTGTTTGTTTCCCGTGGTTCATTATTCAATCCGACGGTTGAAATAATGATTGCGCAAACGTAACGTTGATGTCAAACAAAATTGTATCACTTGCAACGAAAGGCCGATTTGTGAGCACCGTCGATAAAGCGTTAGAGGTCCTGGGGCTGTTTTCTGAGACCCGTGTATCTGTTGGTCTGTCCGAAGCAGCACGCCTGTTGCAGCGCGATAAATCCACGGTTCAGCGATATTTGGCTGCTTTGGAAACGCAGGGTTTTTTGGAGCAAGATGCCCTTAGTCGTGCGTATCATTTGGGTCCAGCAGTGACCCGTTTGGCCGTTGTGAGGAACGTGACGTATCCAATTGAAACTGCGGCTAAAAACGTCATGACTAAGCTGGTGCAAGACACTATGGAAACGGTCCATCTGTCACACATCCAAAACAGTGGGTTAAGCAGCGTTGGCATTGTTGAAACTGCCGTCCGCAACACGCGCGTTTACATTGATCCTTCTGAAATCTTGCCATTGCATCTTACGGCGTCTGGTACGGCGTATCTGTCTCAACTGCCTGACGAACAGGTGGATCACCTTTTGCACCGCTCATTTAAGAAAACACCCGCGCCTGACCATATTTCAATGGAATCGACGCGCGAACTGATTCGCACAGCGGGGGTGCGGGGGTACAGCGTTGCAGATGCGACGTTTGATTATGATGTGGTCGGAATGGCCGCACCCATATTTGCATCCTCTGGTGTGCCGTGCGGTGCGCTGGCCGTCGCAACCCCTAAGTCCCGATTTGACGCAGAGACAGAGGCGCGGATCGCCGCGTTTCTTATTCCTGCTTCAAAAAAGATATCCCGCATTTATGGCGCGCCGCAGATGGTGCACCAGAATGCCGCCGAATGACCTGAACCTGCAGCCAAGGATGAGACCATGAAAGACGACAACTTTTTACGCGAAAACAATGCCCGCCATATGTGGCATCCGATGGGGCATCAGGGCCAGCAACAAGCCAATCCGCCAGCAATTATAACTGGGGCGTCTGGCGTGCGGATTACTGATATTGACGGTCACGAAATGGTCGATGCTGTTGGTGGGTTGTGGAATGTGAACCTTGGCTATTCCTGTGATCCGATCAAAGAGGCGATTGCAAAACAGTTGACTGATCTGCCTTACTATTCGTCCTTTGCGGGCACATCGAATGATGCTGCCATTGAATTGTCTTGGATGCTGCGCGAGTTTTTTGAACCAGAGGGGATGGGGCGTGCTTTCTTTACCTCTGGTGGGTCTGACTCGGTTGAAACGGCGCTGCGTTTGTCGCGACAGTACCACAAGATCAAGGGTGAGCAGACGCGGACCAAGTTTTTGTCTCTGAAAAAGGGGTACCACGGGACGCATTTTGGCGGAGCATCCGTAAATGGGAACAACAAATTCCGCACGGCCTATGAGCCGTTGTTGCCAGGCTGTCGGCATTTGCCAGCGCCGTATCCATATCGCAATCCGTTTAACGAGAGTGATCCCGCAAAACTGGCGCAACTGATCCTGCAAGCGGCAGAAGATGAGATCATGTTTGAGGGGCCAAACACGATTGCGGCGTTCATTATGGAACCCGTTCTGGGTGCAGGTGGGATCATGGTGCCGCATGAAAGCTTTATGCCCGGAATGCGAGAGCTGTGTTCCAAGTACGGCATTTTGATGATCGCTGATGAGGTCATCACGGGATTTGGCCGCACGGGCGATTGGTCTGGTTCGCGCCATTGGGGGGTGAAGCCAGATTTCATGTGCACGGCCAAAGCGATTACCAATGGGTACTATCCGTTTGGGGCCTGTATGATCGCCGATCATGTGGCCGAGGTGTTCGAACAGTCAGGAGCCGAAGGGTTCATAGGCCATGGCTACACCTACACCGCGCACCCTGTTGGGGCGGCGGCGGCGATTGCTTGTCTGAAGGAAACGCAACGGATTGATGTGCGCACCAATGCGGCGGCCCGTGGGACGCAGATGTTTGAAGGTGCCAAACGCTTGATGGAAAAACACTCTGCCATTGGGGATATTCGGGGCGGTCATGGTCTGATGACAGGTATCGAATTTGTCAAAGACCGCGAGACCAAAGCGCCGATGGATCCGAGTTTCGGATTGGCTGTCCAAAAAGTTGCGATGGAACAGGGCGCGATGTTGCGGGCCTCTGGTCCGAACATCCTACTGTCTCCGCCGTTGGTGATTTCAGAAGCAGATGTGGACGTGATTTTGAACGCCATTGATGCGGGGATTGCGGCGGCAAGCTAAGAGCAGATTGCGGCAAATGTAAGCAGTGCTTGCAAAATGATTTGTGAACGCCGGCCTTTCGTGTCAGATTGCGCAAAAAGCTGGAGTAAGCATGTCACAGCAGGCCATCAGAACCGATTTTTTCGCAGCATTGCCGTTTTGGATTTCGCTGTTCTATGTCCCGATCCTTGCCTTTGCAGGATGGCAAGGCGGTGCGTGGCTGTGGCTGACGCCTGTTTATGGGTGGTGGGCGACCAGCCTCATTGATTTTGTGGCAGGGCTGCGCACAGACAATCCCGATGTGGACGCCACCGATGATGACCTAAAGTGGTATACTGCGATCACATTGATCTGGCCGTTTGTACAGTTCGCACTGGTGTTTGGTGGATTGTACTATGTCGTTCATACCGATCACTTGACCACGGCGCAGGGCTGGATTTTCATGGCGACAGTCGGTGTCGCGTCTGGTTCTATTGGGATCAATTATGCCCATGAATTGATGCACCAGAAATCGCGGTTTGAGCGGTTTCTCGGGGATTTTCTGATGACCATGGTGATGTACGGTCATTTTCGCAGCGAGCATTTGTTGGTGCATCATCGTTACGTTGGTACGCCGCGTGACCCCGTAACGGCGCGGTACAATGAAGGCTTTCATCGGTTTTTCCCGCGTGTGGTGGTGTCTTGTTTCCGATCCGCCCTTGGGGCCGAAGCATCCATGTTGGCGCGTAAGAACCTACCAGCGACCCACCTTAGCAACCCGTTTTGGAAGTATGCAGGGTATCAATTGGGCTTCCTGATCCTTGCCTTTGCTATTGGCGGTTGGGTTGGCGTGGGTATGTTCCTTTTGCAAGCCTATGTGGCGATCATGCAGCTTGAGGTCGTGAACTATATTGAACACTACGGCCTGACGCGACGCCATTTGGGGGATGGGAAATATGAACATGTGTTGCCGCGGCATTCATGGAACGCAGCGCATCGCTATTCAAACCTGATGCTTATTAATTTGCAGCGCCATTCTGACCATCACTACAAACCCAATCGGCGGTTTCCGCTTTTGCAAACGTACAGTGCAGAGGACGCGCCGCAATTGCCCTTCAGCTATCCAATTATGACCATGATGGCGATGGTTCCACCCCTTTGGAGGCGGTACATGAACCCCAAGGTGCGCGCGTGGCGTGCGAAGTATTACGAGGATGTGGAGGATTGGCATCCCTACAACAAGGCGCTTAATCCGCTGCCGCGTTAAGTAGGTATTTGGGGAACATTGAAGCATGGGGCGCGGTTTTAATCCGCGCCCCAGTGTTTTTAAGCAACGTCAAATTCGAGAGGTTTTATCGAAGAGAACATGCCAGTTGCTGTGAGTTTTTCGAGAACGTCAGCTGGTGGCTGTGCATCGAGATACAAAAGCGCGATGGCGTCTTTGCCAGCGTCTTTGCGCCCAAGCGTAAAGTTCGCGATGTTCACGCCGTTTTCGCCCATAGTCTGGCCCAGCGTGCCGATGATGCCAGGAATGTCTTCGTTGGTGGTGTAAAGCATGTGGCGGCCCACTTCGGCGTCGATGTTGATGCCTTTGATCTGGATGAACCGCTGTTTGCCGTCAGAAAAGACCGTACCCGCGATGTCGCGTTCTTTGGTGGCGGTTTTAACGGACAGTTTGATGTAGCTGTCAAACGCACCCGATTTTTCCTGTGTCGTTGTTGAACATTTGATGCCCCGCTCTGTGGCAAGCACAGGGGCGGAGACCATGTTGACCTCGGGGTTTTGCGCTTTCATCACACCAGCGATGGCGGCGGAGTTCAGCGCCTTGGTGTTCATTTCCGCGACTTTACCGTCGTAGAGAATGTTGATGCTTTCGATTGCTTCATCGGTCATTTGACCAACAAACGCGCCAAGGTGGCTGGCGAGTTTCACGAAAGGAGACAGGATCGGTGCCTCTTCTGCAGTGATGGATGGCATGTTGATCGCATTGGTGACGGCGCCGTTGTTGAGGTAGTCACTGATCTGTTCGGCCACTTGCAGGGCAACGTTTTCCTGAGCTTCGGTCGTGGCCGCGCCAAGGTGCGGTGTGACAACAACGTTTGGCAAGTTGAACAGGGGGCTTTCTGTGGCGGGTTCAACGGCGAAAACGTCAAAGGCAGCGCCAGCAACATGGCCTGATTTCAGCGCATCCGCGAGAGCGTCTTCATCGACCAAGCCGCCACGGGCGCAGTTTACGATGCGCACGCCAGGCTTCATTTTGGCGATAGCCTCTGCGTTGATCATACCTGCTGTTTTGTCTGTTTTTGGAACGTGCAGGGTGATGAAATCGGCTGCTTCGAGAAGTTCGTCGAATTCTACTTTTTTCACGCCAAGGTCTGCTGCGCGCTCTTCTGAGAGGAAGGGGTCGTAGGCGACAACTTTCATTTTCAGGCCCAAAGCACGAGACGCAGTAATGGACCCAATGTTGCCAGAACCGATGAGGCCGAGGGTTTTGCCTGTGAGTTCAACGCCCATGAATTTCGATTTTTCCCACTTGCCTGCATGTGTTGATGCGCTGGCTTCTGGGATTTGGCGGGCGACGGCGAACATCATTGCAATGGCGTGTTCCGCTGTGGTGATGGAGTTGCCAAACGGTGTGTTCATAACGATCACACCTTTGCGCGAAGCAGCGTTCAGATCGACGTTATCCACACCGATACCAGCACGGCCAATGACCTTAAGGTTGGTCGCGTTTTCGAGAATTTTCTCGGTTACTTTGGTGGCGGAGCGGATCGCGAGACCATCGTATTCTCCGATGCGCTTTAGCAGCTCGACTTTGTCTTTGCCGAGATCAGGTTCGAAATCTACTTCGATTCCGTTGTCGCGGAAAATTTGTACGGCCGTTGGGCTGAGTTTGTCGGATACGAGAACTTTAGGCATTTTAGTGTCCTTGATTTATGGGGGTGGCGGGGTGAAACCCCGCGCTACGTTTATAGATCAGATGGGGCGTTGCCCCACCGATGTTAGGCTGAGATTTCGGCGTTGAAGGCCCAGTCGATCCACGGCATCAGGGCCGCGATATCTGAGGTTTCAACTGTGCCACCGCACCAAATGCGCAAACCTGCTGGTGCATCGCGATACGCGCCGATGTCATAGGCAACACCTGCGTCGTCGAGCCGTTTGGCCACCGCTTTGGCGAAGGTTGCGCCGTCTGTGATGCGGTCGTCCACGAATTTTAGACAGACAGAGGTGTTTGAGCGTGTTGCCGGATCTTCGGCAAGAAATTCGAGCCAAGGCGTGGTGTCTGCGAAGTCTTCGATGGCTGCCAAGTTGGCATCAGCGCGGGCTTGCAGGCCCTTTTGACCGCCAACAGATTTGGCCCAATCGAGCGCAAAAAGGTAATCTTCGACGCAGAGCATGGAAGGCGTGTTGATCGTCGCACCTGTGAAGATGCCGTCGATCAATTTGCCACCTTTGGTCAGGCGGAAGATTTTTGGGAGCGGCCAAGACGGCGTGTAGCTTTCAAGCCGTTCCACAGCCCGTGGCGACAGGATCAATACGCCGTGCGCTGCTTCGCCGCCGAGCACTTTTTGCCAAGAGAAGGTGGTTACGTCGAGTTTGTCCCATGCGAGGTCCTGTGCAAAGGCTGCGCTAGTGGCATCGCAAATGGTTAAGCCTTCACGATCCGCTGGGATGAAATCACCGTTTGGCACGCGAACGCCTGATGTTGTGCCATTCCAAGTGAACACCACGTCGTCGTCAAAATTGACCGAAGACAGATCAGGAATTTGGCCATAGTCGGCGTGTTTGTGTGTGACGTCGAGTTTCAGTTGCTTGGTTACATCTGTGACCCAGCCAGCGCCAAAGCTCTCCCATGAGAGCATGGTGACGCCGCGTGCGCCGAGCATGGACCACATGGCCATTTCTACTGCGCCTGTGTCAGATGCGGGCACGATGCCGATCTTGTAATCGCTCGGAACGCCCAGCACTTCGCGGGTGGTTTCGATGGCGGCTTTGAGCTTGTCTTTGCCGATTGCAGCCCTGTGGGATCGGCCCAATGGGGCGTCGATCAATGCCGTTACCGACCAAGTAGGTGGTTTCGCGCAGGGGCCAGAAGAAAAACGGGGGTTTTGCGGACGTGTGTCCGGCTTTGGATGTGTCATCAGTGGTAACCTTACAGTCATATGCCCTTCGTTGGGGAAGGGTGTCCCACTTGCGGACTTACCCAAAGTCATTGGAAACGGCAACAGGCAAAATTATTTGCTTCGAAATTTTGTGTGGATCTGTGCTGGGATGCATGAGCGTTTGGATTTTTGGGTAAATGGCGAAGACTGGCAAGCCGCGCTTTTGGGGGTCCAAGTAGATACCTGTCTTTTGCACCACGAGCTTCTCACAAAGGCTAACTCTTTGTGATTAAGGCGTTGTTTCCGCCTTCAGGTAACTGGCGCCTTCAAACTGTGAAAGGAAGACCTTTCCCGTCAACTCTGACAGAAAATGCGCGCGCTTCAATCGATCCATGACGGGGCCTTTTACTTCGGACAGATGCAATTTCACGTCCATTTCGCGCAGGCGTTCATTTATTGATTCCAGAGATTCAAGGGCGCTGAGGTCGATTTCGTTGATTGCAGAGCATTGCAGAATCACATGGCGGATTGCTGTGTCTTGCGTCACGCGCGCTTGGATTTTGTCTTCCAGAAAACGGGCGTTGGCAAAGTAGAGGCTTTCATCCACACGCAGGGTGACGACATGGGCATCCGTGAT